>CAYPBC010000356.1:0-3186 GCA_964408845.1 uncultured Thermoanaerobaculia bacterium | reverse complement strand
TGTTGAGGCCGCTCTCGAATATCCCCACCCAGAGGATCCCGTCGCGGTCCTCGTAGAGCGCCTTCAGCTCGTTGTAACTGAGGCTGTTGGGATTGCCGGGCACGTTCTTGTGGACCGTGAACCGGTAGCCGTCAAAGCGATTGAGGCCATCCTCGCTGGCGAACCACATGAACCCCTTCTGGTCTTGAACCACCTGCTCGATGATGCTCTGCGACAGGCCCTGCTCGAGCGAGATGCGGTCGAAATCGATGCGGTCCTGACCGGCGAGGGCCACGGCAGCGGCGCTCGACAGGGTGACGAGCAACGCCAATCGAAGAACGACCGAGACCCGGCTTGAAGAGCTCATTTGCCGATCGAGTCTATCAGCCCCTTGCGTGGGTGCCACCGATCACAACCTCACAACTCATTGCCGGCAGCGAGCGGTGGCCGAGGCCGGCCTTGGTAACCGGTCGTTGGATTGTCATCAGTGGCACCGTTCTGGTGTTCTTGGGGCTCCCAGCACCGTGTTAGCCTTGGGGCGAACGAAAGGAAATCTCTTGGGCGTAGTGATTCACTGCCCAGGCTGTGGGGCTGAGGTCTCAAGGGGGAGCCGGTTCTGTGGCGCCTGTGGGGCGCCCACCGGTGATGGTTCGGATGCCCCGACCCGTTCGAGCGCGCCGGGCGCCTTGCCAATCGAGAAGGCTCGGCCCTCGAGCCCGGGTTCTTCGTCGTCCGCCGACCAGGGCCGCTTTATCCCGGGCACGGTGCTGGCCAAGAGGTATCGAATCATCGGTCTGCTCGGTCGCGGCGGGATGGGCGAGGTCTACCGGGCCGATGACCTGAAGCTCGGACAACCGGTCGCCTTGAAGTTCTTGCCGCGAGGTTTGGAGAAGGACGAGGGCCGCCTCAAGCGCTTTTTGAACGAGGTGCGGATGGCGCTCAAGGTCTCGCATCCCAACGTCTGCCGGGTGCACGACATCGGCGAGTTCGAGGGCCAGCACTACATCTCGATGGAGTATGTGGATGGCGAGGATCTGGCCTCGCTTCTTCGGCGCATCGGCCGCCTGCCCAAGAACAAAGCGATACAGGCGGCCAGGCAACTGTGCGCGGGTTTGGCGACGGCGCACGACCAGGGGGTGCTGCATCGGGATTTGAAACCCGCCAACGTGATGATCGACGGCCGGGGTCAGGTCAAGATCACCGACTTCGGCCTGGCCGGGCTTGACGACGCGATCGAAGGTGCCGAAGCACGGGCGGGGACCCCGGCCTATATGGCGCCCGAACAGTGGGCGGGCCAAGAAGTCACCCTCAAGAGTGACCTCTTTGCCCTGGGCCTGGTGCTCTATGAGCTCTTTACCGGTGAGCAGCCCTACAAAGGCAAAACTCCGGCTGAGATCCTGCAGCTCCAGGATCAATCCTCTCCGACCACGCCATCGAGTCTGGTCGAAGGCTTCGACCCGGCTGTCGAGCGAGTGATCCTCAAGTGTCTGGAGAAGGACCCGGCGCAGCGCCCACCGTCGGCTTTGGCCGTCTCGGCTGCGCTGCCCGGCGGCGATCCGCTGGCGGCGGCTCTGGCGGCCGGCGAAACTCCCTCACCCGAGCTGGTGGCTCAGGCGGGGGGGGCCGAGAGTGTGAGCCCCAAGATGGCGATCGGTCTCTTTCTGGCCGCTCTCGTGTTCACCGCGCTCTGGGTGGTCCTGGCGCGACAGGTTCAGCTCGTGGGCTACCTCGATCTGCAGAAATCGCCCGAGGTTCTCGTGGCGAGAGCGCAGCAGATTCTGTTGGATTTCGGCTACACCGAGGTGCCCGCGGACAGTCTCTTCGACTTCTCTCCCAACGATGCCTACCTGGGCCATATCGAAGAGAATGACGTGTCGTCCGAGAGGTGGGATCGGTTGGGCGACTCGCAGCCGGCTGCTCTGCGTTTCCGTTACCGGCAAAGTCCCCAGGCGATCGTCAAGCAGAGTGAAGGCTCCATGGGAGGTTGGATGGAGGACCCGGCAATGACAACTGCCGGTGAGGCCATGCTCGAGCTCGATCCGAATGGCCGGCTGCTGTCGTTTTTGGCGCTGCCACCCGAGCGGCTCGAACCGGCATCCGAGGAGACGATGGAGCCCGACTGGCAGCCGATCCTCTCTGCTGCCGGACTGGATCCCGCACAACTCGTTGCAGCGGAGTCGACCTGGGTCCCGCCGGTGTATGCCGACAATCGTGCCGCCTGGGTCGGGACCTATCCGGATGCGCCGGATATCGAGATTCGGATCGAGGCGGCCGCATTCCAGGGCCGTCCCGTAGCGATGCGCCTGCTGGAGCCCTGGAATCGAACCCGGGCGGAAGACACGGCCGAGCTGGCCGCACGCACGCGAACCAGTGTGATCGTTCAGCAGGTGACGTTCAATCTAATGATCCTGGCCGCGATCTATGTGGCCTGGAGGAATTTGCGGCTCGGCAGGGGCGATCGCAAGACTGCTCTGCGTTTCGCGCTGTACCTGGGTATCGTGCGCTTGCTGTGGGTCGTCGGGGCGCACCATGTCGCGGCCCAGGGTGAAGCGTGGATTCTCTACTCGCACTATGCCTTTTCAGTTTGGCGTATCTTCTTGGTCTGGATCTTTTACATGGCGGTCGAGCCCTATGCCCGCCGCCTCTGGCCGCACATGCTCGTGAGCTGGGTGCGGTTTGTCGGTGGTCGCTGGCGCGATCCTCTGGTCGGGCGAGACATCCTGGTCGGTGTTGCCGTAGGGACCTTCTTGGCCAATTTGGGCTGGCTGGCCATCTGGCTGTTTCCGCGCCTGACCGGCGTGCCGGGCTCGCCGCCATTCGTCGAACTGTCGACGCTCGAAGCTCTGCGCCGGGGAGCTCACCTCGTAGCAGCCCTCGCCATCGACCACACGAATGCCGTTCTCATAAATTCCCTTTTCTTCGTGCTGATTCTGGTGATCCTGCGCGTGGTGCTGCGTCGGACATGGCTTGCGGTCGCGGCGTTTTTCGTGCTCGCCATAGGCGCTTATTGGCCGGCCTATTCGAGCCCCACCGCCTATCTGATTTTCACGTCGCTGAATGTTGCCATCTTCGTCTTAGTCTTGTTCCGCTACGGCTTCCTGTCGCTCGTGGTGACCAACGTAGTGTGGTTTCTTCTGACTGATTTCCCGATGACCTACCAGGTGTCCTCGTGGACCTTCGGCGGGACGGTGGTGGCACTTGCCCTGG
>CAYPBC010000355.1:0-3214 GCA_964408845.1 uncultured Thermoanaerobaculia bacterium | reverse complement strand
TTGGTGATGTCCTCGAGCACCATGACCCCCTCGAACCGGTCCGCCAGCAGTTGCACGAGGGACGTCTTCCCGACCCCGATCGGGCCTTCGACGGCGATGTGTCGGAATGGGATCTTGGGTCCACTCATCAAGCTTGTGTGATCTTAGCAGGGCTGCATTAGTCCGGATCACGCCCCCGTCAGCTTGGCGATGACGAAGAGGATGCTCATCCACACCGCAAGCGTGCCGTTGGCGGTGAAGAAGGCAGCCCCCACCGCATCGAGGCCGTCCGCCATCACTGCTCGATGTTGCCAGGCGAGAATGACGCCGGCTACGATGACGGCCGAGTACCGTATCCATCCGCCGCCTGCCGCTGCAGCAAAGAGGAGAAAACCGACGAACGCGAGAAGGTGGAAGGTTCGGGCGAGGATGAGGGCGCGACGTCCTCCGAGCTGTGCGGGAAGGGAGTGGAGGGAGTGGGTACGGTCGAAGATCTCGTCTTGCAGAGAGTAGATAATATCGAATCCTGCCACCCACAGGCTGACTGCGCCCGCGAGGATCACGGGCGGCCATGCGAGATGGGCTGTGACTGCGATCCAGGCGCCGATCGGTGCAATCCCGAGCGCAAGCCCGAGCCAGAGATGGGAAGCCGCCGTCAGCCGCTTGGTGTACGAGTATCCGAGGAGAACGGCGAGGGTCGGCGGTGCGAGTGCCAGGCAAAGGGCGTTCAGGTTCGCTGCGGCGATTATGAAGACGGCCGCCGAGATTGCGGTGACGGTCCACGCGAAGCGTCGGCTCAGACGGCCGGCAGGAAGTGCGCGTCCGGCGGTCCGCGGGTTCATGCTGTCGATACTGTGGTCGGCGAGCCGGTTGAACGCCATCGCGGCGGTTCGGGCGGACACCATCGCCACCCCGACCCAGAGCCAGGTTCGCGCCGACGGCCAACCCGGTGTGGCCGCGGTAATGAGCGAAATAACGGCGAATGGAAGCGCAAAGATCGTGTGCTTGAAGGCGATCATCTCTCCGGTTTCGACCACAACGTCGACGACTCGCGAGACCCCCTCCATCATTCCCGCCATCGCAGGCCCTCGTCTTTGGCCGGCAGACCGAGGAGGTCGAGGAGCCGCATGCAGTAGTGGTCCACAAAGACCTCCTGTGCTGCCGCCTCGTTGGGTTTGAGGTAGAAGGCGGGAAGCGGCGGCACGATGTGGGCGCCCGCGCGGGCGAGCTTGAGAAGGTTCTCGAGCAGGATCGGTGACATGGGTGTCTCACGAATGCCGAGGAGCAAGGGCCACCGTTGTTTAAGGGCCACATCCGCGACACGCTGCACGAGACCGCGCGAGATGCCGTTCGCCAACGCCCCCGCCGTGCCTGCCGAACAGGGCAGCACGACGACGCCGCGGAGCAGATGGGATCCTGAGGCAATGGGTGCGGTGAGCTCCGAGTCGAGATGCGGCCGGATCCGTTCGCGGAGGTCGTCGCTCAGCGTGAGATTGTCCCGCAGCCCGCGAGCGCTCGCCCACTCAGGTCCCAACTCGTGGGCAAGAACCTTCGTGGCGGGCCCTGTGACCACGAGATGCAGGGTGTCGACCCGGCCGCTTTCCAACGCTGCCTGAGCGAACCGCGCGGCGAGCACCATCCCCGATCCACCGGAAACCAGGAGAGCCAGATCACCCGACACGCCGGTGACTCCGAACGAACCGACGGCTCGTCGCTTGGGGGTTTGAGGCGCACTCCATCGAGGGAGTATAGCAGCCGGTCACTGACAAAAAATCTTTACATACCTGCAGCAAACGATTCTGGGCGGAGGTGACAAAAAATGTTGTCGAATCACCAGCAATTCATCATTCCGGAGTTTGGTATTCATCTACTGGAATAAAAGAGGTTACGTTGATTCCTCACAATTGGTACGGAGGGTGCACTTTCAGACGGCGACTGAAAGGGGGCACCCATGAACGGCAGCTGAATCGGCCCGGAGTGATCGATTGCCAACTTCGAACCCAAAGGAGACCCATATGAACGCACGCACAGTCCTCTATTTGATCCTGGTGGCTGCCGCAACCCTCTCGATCGTCGGATCGGTTGAGGGCGCCCCACCCACGGGTGTCGTCAATATCAACACTGCGACCGTGGACCAGTTGCAACTGCTGCCCCGCGTTGGTCCGGCCCTGGCCGGCCGAATTGTCGATTTCCGCGAGGCGAACGGAGAGTTTCGGACCGTGGATGAAATCGTGGCCGTCAAAGGGATCGGTGAACGGTCGTTCGAAAACCTCGAACCGTTCATCGTCACCAGCGGGGCGACCACGCTGGCCGAAAAGGTCAAGTTGCCTCGTTCGAGCGACGGCAGTCCGAAGGCTGCCGACTGATGATCAATGGTCACCCGAGGCGTCGTTCATCCTGAACCGGTCGTCGCGGGGGACCCCAACTACAGCGTGGACGGGATGCGGCCCTTCGGGGCCGCGTTTTTTCTTAGGGAGGTTCTGATGGATGATCGCAGGTTCTCTGGAAACGCCGAGCGTGGCATTTCACTGGTCGAGTTGGTGGTGGCGGGGGTGGTTCTCGGCCTCATTCTGACTGTGACCCTACCGGGGCTCAAAGAGGCGCGTTGCGCGGCGGCTGTCGGCGGGGCGTCGCGGCGGATGCAAGGGCTCCTCTTTCGATGTCGGGCGGAAGCGATACTGAATGGGCGCGCGTGCGCCGCTGTTTTCGAGCATCGGGATGATGGTGCCTGGCGCTGCTTTATCGCCCAGGACGGCGACGGCGACGGTATACGGCGGGCAGATATCAAGCGTCTCGTCGACCCCATTATCTCGGAAGTCCTGTTCTTCGAGACCGGTGAGGCGGGGCTTGGCATCTTGAAGGGTGAGTTCGTGCCCGATCCTTCGGGTCGCGGCCGGCTCCGGGGAAATCTCGATGATCCGGTCCGCGCGGGTCGTGGCGACATCATCACGTTCACCCCGCGCGGGACGGCGACGCCGGCCTCCCTCTACTTCACCGACTACCGGACAAGAATGCGGGTGCTGCGAGTCTACGGGGGCACCGGTCGGGTGATCTCGCGTGTGTGGCGCTCCGGTTGGCCGGAGTGGCGCGAATCAGGACTTTGATCTGCGGGCTAGTTCTCGTCCGGAAACGACGCTTTTTGGCAATCTCGGCGTCAGATTGCGGATTTTCTTGTGCGGCGTACAGGGGTACGCCTCCGCACAAATCCTTATCTTCCTTGACCTTGCACAAAAAT
>CAYPBC010000354.1:0-3222 GCA_964408845.1 uncultured Thermoanaerobaculia bacterium | reverse complement strand
CGCTACCGGTACCCGTTCACGACGTGCACCAACTGCGGTCCGAGGTTTTCGTTGGTGCGGGAGCTCCCATACGACCGAGAACGTACCTCGATGGCCTGCTTCCCCCTGTGCAGGGACTGCGAGCGTGAATACACCGATCCTTCGGACCGCCGATTCCACGCCGAACCGGTGGCCTGTACGGCGTGCGGACCGCGATTGTGGCTCGCCGACGAGAATGGTGGTGAGGTCCAGCCGGTCGCCGACCCCATTGTCGGCGCGGTCGCGGAGCTGCTCGCCGGGCGAATCGTCGCCGTCAAGGGGCTTGGCGGCTTCCAGCTCGCCTGCCGCGCTGATTCCTCGGAGGCGGTGATGCGGCTGCGGCAGCGCAAGAAGAGGTTCGGCAAACCCTTTGCCGTGATGGTCCGGGACATCGAATCAGCACGCGCGATTGTCGATCTCGATGCCGACGCGGAGACTCTCCTGCAGTCGCCGCGGGCGCCCATCGTGCTCGCGCCGCGCCGGCGGCCGTCGTCGATCGCCGACGAGGTGGCGCCGGGTCTCGACGATTTGGGAGTGATGATCCCGACAACGCCGCTGCACGTGGAGCTCATGCGGCCGGTGGACATGCCACCGCTGGTCATGACCTCGGGCAACCTCTCGGAGGAACCGCTCTGCCGCACGAACCGGGCAGCGGTCGCGGGGCTTGCGGGGATCGCCGATGTCTTCCTGTTGCACGATCGCGACATTGTCCGCCGAATCGACGACTCGGTGGTGCGCACATCGCCGCGGGGCCCGATGATGGTGCGCCGCGCCCGGGGCTGGGTCCCGGAGCCGCTGCGGCTGCCGGTCACGTCATCGCCGGTCATCGTTGCCACAGGAGGCCACCTCCAGGTCACAGCCTGCGTGACCGATGGTGACAAGGCATTCCTGTCGCAGCACGTGGGCGATCTCGACACGCTACCGGCGAGGGAGTTCCTTGCCGAGGTCATCGACGGGCTCTTGGATTTCCTCCAGGTCGAGCCGGGTCTGGTGGCAGCGGATTCCCACCCGGATTATCCCAGCACGTGGTTGGCGGGCGATCTGGCGAGGGCACACGCCACCGAGGTGCTGTCGGTCCAACACCACCTCGCGCACGTGGCGGCGGTGCTCTCCGAGCACGGACGGTTCCCCGGGGCGGATGAACGTTGTATTGGCATCGCGCTCGACGGCACCGGGTGGGGTCCCGACGGCACCGCGTGGGGCGGCGAGTGGATCGAGCTCGGAGGCGATCTCCGGTGGCAGCGATTGGCGCACCTCGAAGCCCTGCCCCTGGTCGGCGGTGAGAAAGCGGTTCGCGAGCCCTGGCGGGTGGCGGTGGCGGCCCTTGTGGAATCGGGCGAGGAAACGCTGATCGCTGCGACGCCGATGGCCGCACAGATAGAGGTGGATCGCCTCGAGACGATGGCACGGCTGGTGGAGCAGCCCGGGTGGCCGCTGGCATCCGGTGCGGGCCGGATCTTCGAAGCCGCGGGAGCGCTGCTCGGGGTAGGGCTGGTGAATCGTTGGGAGGGCGAGGCGGCGGCGCGGCTGGAAGCGCTGGCGGCGCCGGAGTGGGGGAGGGCGGAACCGTGGCCGGAGATCGAGGTCGTGGGCGGCAATTGGGGCCCGGTGTTGCCCTCAGCCCTGCTTCTCGCCGAGGTGGCGAAGCGAGCGGTGTCAGGTGAAAACGTGGCGGCCGTGGCGGCCGGCTTCCACGCGACATTCAGTCATTTGGCGGCCGAGATCACCGGCCGGCTGGGTGCGCCACGAGACGCTGTGGTGGCCCTCGGCGGAGGCTGTCTCGTCAACCGGTTGCTGAGCGGTCGACTGGCCGAGGAGCTGGAAGCTCAAGGCTTCGAAGTACTCCTGCCGCAGAATGTCCCACCTGGAGACGGTGGCCTGTCCTACGGCCAGGCGGCCATCGCCGCCGTCGCCGCCGCGAGGGGAGTGCAACCGCGGCAGGTCGACGTTGAAACGTTTGAACGTTGAACCTTCAACGTTGCCAACCATCCGGCCGATGAACCACAGAGACACAGAGACACAGAGAGAGCACAGAGCCATCCGCCCACCGCAAGGTGCCCGCAGATCACGCAGATACACACAGATACGCAAGGAAGACTTCGCAGAAACGGATAGCCCCAACCGGGGATTGGCGGCGGAACAGGTGGCAATCTGTCGATCGCCGCCCACCGGTGAGAAGCAGGTCTGCTCCGACCGCGAGCGTTCGACGACGGCCGGGACCTCGCCACGTGCCCGAATCTGGAAGACGTAGATCTGCGTTATCTGCGTGATCTGCGGGCAAATTGCGATGGGTGGCGTTGCGATGTCTTTGTGTCTTCGTGTTTGTGATGGCGTCTTTGCGGTTCAACAGTCCGTCGGCGGACGTTCAAACGAAATTCGGCGGTGGCCGCTGTAGGATATAGGGGCGACGAATCCGGTGGTCCGCTTTGCGGCCGCCGTTTGCGAGGGAGGGGTTGCCGATGTGTCTCGCCATTCCCATGGTGTTGGTCGAACGAGACGAGTTCCAGGGCGTCGCCGAGATTGACGGCGTGCGGCGGCAGATCTCGGTGATGTACGTGCCGGAGGCCGAGGTCGGGGACTACGTCCTGGTCCATGCCGGGTTCGCCATCGGCCAGGTCGATGCCGACGAGGCGGCCAAAACCCTCGAGCTGCTGCGAGAGTACTCCGACGCCATGGTGGAGCTGTGACCGCCAATCCGTACTCGGATCCTGAAGCGATGGCCGGGTTGCTCGGCGAGTTGCGGGAGGAATCCGAGAACCTCGACCGTCGGCTGACCTTCATGGAGGTTTGCGGGACCCACACTCACAGCGTGGCGGGCGCCGGTCTGCGACGGCTGATGCCGGCGAACGTGCGTCTGATCTCCGGACCCGGTTGTCCCGTATGCGTGACGCCGGTCGATTACCTCGATCGCGCCCTCGCGTTGGCGGTGCTTCCGGACACGGTGGTCTGCACCTTTGGTGATCTGATGCGCGTTCCGTCGAGCACGGTGAGCCTCGAGCAGGCGCGTGCCGAAGGGGCGCGGGTGGAGATCGTGTACTCGCCCAGGGATGCGCTCCAGATGGCGCGAGACAACCCCGGGTTGAGAGTGATCTTCCTGGCGGTCGGGTTCGAGACCACCATCCCCACCATCGCCGGCGCCCTCGCCGAGGCGGAGGCGGACGAGGTCCCGAACTTCCTGCTTCTGCCAGGCAACAAGACCATGCC
>CAYPBC010000353.1:0-3228 GCA_964408845.1 uncultured Thermoanaerobaculia bacterium | reverse complement strand
GCCAACCTCAACGACGGATTCCAAATCGACGGCCTCCCCGACATGGGCGCCTTCGAGCGCGGCCAGCCACTGCCCGCTTACGGCCCCAGGACAGATGCGGTGTTCGCCGATGGCTTCGAGTCTGGCGACACGTCGGGCTGGTCGAGCTCCGTGCCATAATTCGTCGACGTTGATGAAACCCCAACACACCCTCGGGCAATCTCGGACTCCGGACGGCGGCGAGATCGTACTCTACGAACGGGACGGCGCCTACGTGATCCGTGTCAACGGTCTCGAACTTATGACCAGCCGCGCCCACGGGTCGGAAGAGGATCTGGCGAGGGTGGCCCTGGCGAAGGTCAGAAATAAAAACCCGAGGGTGCTCATCGGTGGACTCGGCATGGGATACACCCTGCGCGCGGTGCTCGACGTGGTACCGAAAGCAGCGAAGATCATGGTGGCCGAGATCTTGCCTGTCGTCGTCCTCTGGAACCGGAGTGAGCTCGCCCACCTGGCTGGCTTTCCTCTCGAGGATTCGCGCGTGACGGTTGTCGAGCGCGATGTCGCCAAGATCATCGCCGCCGGGCCATCCGCCTTCGACGCCGTGCTCCTCGATGTCGACAACGGCCCCGCCGCACTCACGGTCGATGTCAACGAACGCCTCTACGGCGCCTCTGGCCTCGAAACCACCCGCCGTTGTCTGCGCCCCGGCGGCGTTCTCGGCGTGTGGTCGGCCGACCCCGACCGCGCCTTCGAACGGCGATTGTCCAAGGCCGGCTTCCGGGTCGCCACCGAAACCGTCCCGGCGCGGCGCGGCGGCAAGGGCCCAAAGCACACGATCTTCGTGGCCACCTCCAATTTCTGAAGGCGGGCTGAAACCCACCCTACGAGGCCATGGGCCTGGCGTGGGCCTTTGCTCACCCTTTGAAGACTTCGCCTGGGCAAGCGAGCATGCACGCGAGACGCGTGCACCAGATGACATCCCGCAAGCGTTTTCCACTATGTGTGGTGCAGGCGCCCCCGGCCGCACCTCGATGACCAGCGCCACCTCTGCTATCCTCCGCCCATGATGCAACCAGCCGTGCGCAACCGTCTCATCATCGGCGCAGCCGCAGTGGTCGCCGCCGTGTTCCTCGCCTATCAGATGTATTACAGCCAAACCCCGGCGCGGCACGCCGACCACGACCACGCGATCGCCAAGATCGACGCCGGCGGTTTCTTATGGGTCGAGGCCCCGGACAGCGAACGCCGCAATCTCGTTGGTCGGCCGGAAAAGGTGCTCGTACTTCACTGGTTCGACCCCACCACCGCCGACTCATCGGAGGAAACGGCGGCTGCGGAGTTCGCGGCGAGCGTCGCCGACGACCCCATGGTCGAGGTGTTGTTTGTGGCCAACGCACCCTCGTGGGAGGGAATCGATGCGTGGGCAGAGGCTGCCGGCGTGCCCATGGATCAGATCTACCTCGACGAGAACGGGAAAACGGGCGGTCTATTCGGGGTACGAAGGCTCCCAGAGACCCTCATTTACGACCCCATAGGTCTCCTCGCCCACCAGGCCAGGGGTCCGATGGACTGGACGAGCCCCGGCTTTCGCTCCGAGATCGAACGCGCCAAGGGAGGCGTCGACGAGATGCACTGAGGGGAAATTCGGATTATGCGTCTCCGGTTCGCTCAGGTTGCGCCTCTCCTGATTCCGAAACGTCGTGGTGGCGGGCCCTAAAGGACCCGCCTACAGGTCCCCATCCAGCCTTTGTGGGCGAGTCCTCTAGGGCCCGCCACCACGACTTGAGGCAGGCGGTCTCCGAAATCTACCGTGACCCTATGATCGTGCAATCTTGCATTTCAATCGCAGAATTGCACGGTTCTTCGGCGCCTCGGAAAATGTGCAGCCGAGACGGCTGCACATAGGTCTTGGAACGCGTCCCCTATCCATCAATCAGGAGGATGGGTGGCTGGACCTCGAGCGAGGAAATCTGCAAGCAGCCCTGCGATCGACACGACATCAAGCTGGGATTCGCCGATAAGCTCGATGGCCCGCGGATGGCTGTCGGTGCACACGATGTCGGTGAAGAGCCCGCTTTCTTCGAGTCGACGAAGCGCATCTCCGGGAAGCACACCATGCGTGGCGACCGCTGCGATCGAGCTGGCACCCACGTCGAGGTAGGCCTTTGCAGCGCCCATCAGCGATCCACCCGTGCGGATCATGTCGTCGTAGATGACGACCTTCCGCCCGCGAACCTCTGCATTCAGAGCGGCCACACGGGTCGTCCCGTCGTCCAACCGTTGCTTGAAAATGAACGCACCCTCCACCCCGAGGTCATTGGCGAGAGATTCAACCCACTTCGCACGCCCGGCGTCCGTGGCACCGAGAACGAAATCGTCCCCACCCACCCGTCGGATCTCGTTGAGCACCAACCTCTTCGCGTGGAGGTGGACCGGGCGAACTTCTCCAGAAAAGTAATGGGTGATGCCTTCACTGTGAAGGTCCAACAACACCACCCGGTTACCCAAACCTGCAGGCGGAATGGCCGAGAACAGGCGCGCGCGGGTCTTCGCGACGACAACCTCGCCGCGCTTCACGCGCCGCTCCATGGTCTGGTATCCGAAGAAGGGGATGACCAACGTCATCGTTCGCGCGCCCAGTCCCACCGTTGCGCAGGCGAGATCGTAAAGGTACAGAGTGTCGGAGTCGGTAACCGTTCCACCGAGAATCACAACGTCACGATCGACACAATCGGTGAGAATCCTGAGATAACGTTCGCCATCTGGGAATTGTCGAATCTCGACCTCACCGGCCTCGCAGTTGTCGTAGTTGCAAAGGTTTTCCTGGAGGTAGGAATAACTTCGGTTCGAAAATACGAGGGACGAGAATGGCATCGGCTGTATCATAACCCGAAGGTGACTCAGGCAGTGAGGTTTCCGTTGGAGGTATCGCCTACCAGGGCAGCTCCTCTCCGTTCTCGTGCCGAAAGATCCCGGTAGTCTCCAACGTCAGCTCGTCGATCCGGGCGATCAGACCCGCCGCCGATTCTGATGGATCGATCAGACCCTGGCCGCCTGTCATGTCGGTGCGGACGAAGCCCGGGTGGAGGATCACCACGGCCACCCCCGTCTCTCTGAGGTCGTGCGCCAGCGAGCGGCCGGCCATGTTGACGGCACACTTGGACATCCGGTAGCCGTAGCGGCCGCCCGATGTGTTGTCCTCGATCGAGCCCATTCGGCTGGTGATGATCGCCACCTTGGAACCCT
>CAYPBC010000352.1:0-3230 GCA_964408845.1 uncultured Thermoanaerobaculia bacterium | reverse complement strand
CCGCCGGCCGGGTCCGCGCTAGCCTGTATTTCTCACCACGTCGCGTCGCGAGGCCTGCGAGATGTCGTGAGATGTGGCGTTTTCGACCTGAGGGGCGCGGAGGCGTACTCGACAGTACGTCGAGCACCCCGAAGGGAGCAAACGCCGCAGATCGCGGCATATCGCGGGCCGCAGTAGCGACGTGGTGAGAAATGCAGGCTAGCGTTAGCATGTTGGAGGAGACACTATGGCAGGCAAGGCAGAGCTGGTGGAACGGGTTGCCGAACTCACCGGGTATCCCAAAACCCAGGTTGCGATGACCTACGATCTCCTCTTCGAGCTCATGAGCGAGGCCCTGGCGGAGGACGACAAGGTGACGGTGCCCAACTTCGGCACCTTTCAAGTCACCCAGCGCCCGGCCCGCGCGGGCCGAAATCCGGCAACCGGAGCAGCCATCACCATCGCCGCCTCGAAGACCGTACGTTTCAAGGTTTCGAAGAATCTCAAGGAGGCGCTCTGACGAGCGCAGCAATTAGGTATTAGGTATTAGCCCGGACCATCGCAACCACTCGACTCTTCTCTGAATGTCGGGCAAACGGGACGGACCTAGCCCACATTTCTCACCAGCTTTCCGCTGCGGCCTGCGATGCACCGCACCCAACGGTGTTTTCTCGCCTCGGGGTGCTCGACGTACTGTCAAGTACGACTCCGTGCCCCTCGGGTCGAAAACCCCACTGGGCACGGCACCTCGCCGACCTCGCGACGAAAGCTGGTGAGAAATGCGGGCTAGGCATCAGCAAGGGAACCCAGGTAGAGGACCGGTAGGAAGCTGCGATGAGCTACTACCTAAGACCTAACACCTAATACCTATCGGCTCCCTGTGAGCCGATTCCCCAGTAGCAGGGAGAGCTGTTCGTCGAGGGACATCACTGGTTCTTCCACGTCCGTGCTCCACGGCCAACGAACGACGGCGATCCGGGATTCGCTGATAGCGGTGCTCGCCTGCATCGTGGCTGCCAGCAGGTGTAAGGGAAGGCCGTTCTGAATTTTGACCTTGACCGCGAGGCCGTGGACCCGTTCACCGCCCGGCATGGTCCCCCGCATCATCCACGCCTGCTGCTGGTTGAAGTTGTGTATCAGCCGGCCCATCGGCGAGTTCCACTCGGCAAGCCGCGCCTCTTTTCGGGGATCGGGTCTCGGCGTCAGCGGGATCTGGTCGATGTTGAGGGAGAAATTCACATCCGCCGCCGCCGCGAAATTCGCTGCGATCATCAACACGATGACGGTGAGAAATCGTCGCATAATCAACTCCGTACTCTAATGTAGTGCTTCTCGGTGCGGTTGGCCAGTCCGCCGAGGTCCAGCCCGCACTCTCATGAAACTGGCTCAAGAGGAGTAGAGCCAGCCGCGAAGCGGCGGAATACTCATAGGTTTCTGGGGCGTGAGCCCCAGGAACCACGCGAACCAAAATGAATCAAACCCCGAAGGGGTGACAGACAATCAGGAGAATATGACTGCGGCTCACGCCGCCGCCGCGATCTGTCGCCCCTTCGGGGCTGGCGGATTTGAGGCCTTGGGGTTCCTGGGGATCACGCCCCAGGCTAAGTATCTTTCGCCGCTTAGCGGCTTTCCGGGGTGCGCATACCTTTTCTTGAGGCTGACGCCCCAGGCTATGGATCGATCGCGCCTTCGGCGCTCGATCACATGCCCGATCCCCGAGCCCGCACTCCCGAGAACTCCCGGAGTTTCTTGGGAGAGAGGGTCGGCCTGCTCAGGTACACTCTGTCGGTGGACATGCGATCTATTCATTGGCCCGGCTCATTGCTCCTTGTATTCGTTGCGGCGGCGTCGACCATAGGGCCGATCGCGATCGCCGATGCCGGGACCGCCGACTACGAGATCGAGGTTAGCCTCGATCCGGACACCCACCGCCTCCAGGCATCGGAGCGAGTCCGATGGACCAACGCGACCGCCACGCCCACCGACGAAATTTACCTCCACCTCTACCTCAACGCCTTTGCGAGCTCCAAAACCACCTTCATGCGCGAGCTCAGAGGCAGCTCGTTGCGCAGCCGGGTCGCACTGTCCGATGACTGGGGGTGGGTGCGCATCGAGCGCATGGTCCTCGACGACGGTGTCGATCTGATGCCGGAAATGGAGTTCGTGCGTCCAGACGACGACAACGCCGACGATTTCAGCGTCGCGCGGGTGATGCTGGGGCGGGTCGTCGAGCCGGGCGACGTCGTCGAGCTCGAGATCGAGTTCTCGGCTCAGCTGCCGCGGATCATCGCGCGCACCGGCTTTATGGACGACTTTCATCTCGTTGGCCAATGGTTCCCGAAGCTCGGCGTTTTTGAGGGAGAGGAGGGATGGAACTGCCATCAGTTCCACGCCTCATCGGAGTTCTTCGCCGACTTCGGCGCTTATCGGGTGTCGATCACCCTCCCAGAGAACTGGGTGCTCGGCGCCACCGGGGTCGAGGCCGGGAGCCTTCCGGCGGACGGCGGACGGCGGACAGTGACGTACCGCGCCGAACGGGTGCACGACTTTGCGTGGTGCGCGGCGCCACCGGATCTGATGGAGGTCGTGGAAACCGACTTCTCCCCAGGCCGCGACGTGCCGATGCAGTGGCTCGACCGGGCGCGGTCTCTGCTTAGTCTGAGCGCCGCCGAGCTCGAACTGCCGCCGATGCGGCTGCGCCTGATAGTGCCCCGCGCCCAGCAGGTCCTCGTCCCGCGAATGGTGCGGGCGGCGCGCCTCTCGGTCGCATGGTTCGGTCTCTTCTACGGCCCGTATCCGTACCCGCAGGTGACGATCGTGTCGCCGCCGGCGGGTGCTGAGGAGGCCGGCGGCATGGAGTACCCCACCTTTTTCACGACCGGCGCCGACCGCCTCGACGCCTACCCCCCGTTCTCCTGGTCGTCGGACATCGAGACGGTGACGGTGCACGAGTTTGGTCACCAGTACTTCCAGGGGATGCTGGCGTCGAACGAGTTCGAGGAGGGTTGGCTGGACGAGGGCGTCAACACCTACGCCGAGCTCGAGTGTATGACCGCGATCGCAGCCGACGGGCTGGTGCCGGAGATCCGGCGCTTTCCCTACTGGGGCGCCGAGCGCCTCGCCCTGGTGATGCCTCAGGTGCCGGTCAAGGTGGGCGTCAGGGCGTGGGACTACCGGCGGCGCTGGACCTATTACCTCGCCTCGTACGCCAAGACCGGAGTCGTCCTGCGTACCGTCGAGGGTCTGATCGG
>CAYPBC010000351.1:0-3236 GCA_964408845.1 uncultured Thermoanaerobaculia bacterium | reverse complement strand
GGCGTAGCCCGCAGGGCGAAGCCGGAAGGCGCGATAGATCCATAGCCTGGGGCGTCAGCCTCAGGTATCTGGAATCACAACACCTGGAAGCCCCCGAACGGGGGCGACAGATTGCGGCCGGGGCGTGAGCCGCAGCCATCATCTTCTCGTTGTCTGTCGCCGCTTCGCGGCTTGAGGATATTATTCCGCACCGTGTCCCTGGGGCTCACGCCCCAGGCTAAATATCTGTCGCCGCTTCGCGGCTACCTTGATCCCCCTCTGCAAGGAAATGGGAGTTAGCCCGGACTTCTCACCGGGTTTCGTGACGAGGACGGCGAAGGGTAGTGAGATGTTGGGTTTTTCGCGAATCGGGCGACGCAGGCGTAGTCACACTGCGTTGCGCCGGCCGCGTCGCACCGCCACCAGCGCGTGGCTCATGGCCTCCTCCTTCGGATGAGGCCTGAGCTCACTCCGCTGCTGACGGCGGGATGAGGAGCACGATTTGCGAAAAGCACGACAGATCGCTGTCATTCGCCGTCCGCAGTAGATACCTGGTGAGAAGTCCGGGTTAGGTAGGGGGCTTGCGCCCTGCTTCGCACTGCCTCGCGGAGCCTTTCCGCCAGCAACGTGTGGCGCGTGCGCACCGTGGCGTTGTGGACTGCACGCCCGAGGGCCCTCTTGGAACCAACGATCACAACCAGGCGGCGGCCGCGGGTGATCGCGGTGTAGAGCAGATTGCGCTGAAGCATGACGTGATGCTGGTGGTGGAGCACGATCACCACCGCCGGGTACTCGCTGCCCTGAGACTTGTGAATGGTGCAGGCGTAGGCGGGAACGACGTCATCGAGATCGACCGGTGGAATCACCACGAGACGGTCGTCAAAGCGAATGGTCAGCTCGCGCTCCTCGAAATCGATGGCCTCCACCTGACCGAGATCGCCGTTGAAAACGTCGAGCTCGTAGTTATTTCGGATCTGCATGACCTTGTCGCCGACCCGAAAGCGCCGCCAACCGGCCGCGAGCTCGGGGCCCGCGGGGGTGAGCTGGGTCTGGAGTCGTTCGTTGAGCCGGGTCACGCCGAGCACGCCCCGGTGCATCGGCGACAGCACCTGGATGTCCCACACCGGGTCGAGACCGAAGCGCTCGGGAATGCGTCGTGCGGCGAAGTCGATGGCGAGCTTGGCCGCCTCCTCGGGGTCATCTCTGGCGACAAAGAAAAAGTCGCTCTCGGCCGGGTTGGAGTGGGCGAGGGGCATGTGCCCGGAGTTGACGCGGTGGGCGTTGTCGACGATATGGCTGCGTTCGGCCTGGCGGAATACTCTGTCGAGCCGAATCACCGGCATGGCGCCCGACGCGATGAGGTCGGCGAGGACGTTGCCGGGGCCGACCGATGGCAGCTGATCCGCATCGCCGACCAGGACGAGCCGGCAGTCGGGGGGCACCGCCTCCAACAGTGCCGCCGCGAGCTCGATGTCCAGCATCGAGATCTCGTCGATCACCAGGCAGTCAGCCTCGATGGGGTTTTCGCGGTTGCGGGCGAATGCGCGCGTCCTTGGTGTGAACTCGAGCAGGCGGTGGATCGTCCGCGCCGGATGACCGGTGGCCTCGGTGAGACGTTTGGCGGCCCGTCCGGTGGGGGCGGCGAGCACGACCTTGAGGTTTTTCCTGCCGAGGATCTGGACGACCCCGCGGATGAGAGTGGTCTTGCCGGTTCCAGGTCCGCCGGTTATCACCACGGCCTTTTCGGTCAGGGAGGCGGCCAGGGCCTCGCGCTGGCGGGCGGCGAGCTCGATCTTTGCCTTCCGCTGGTACCAGGCGATGGCTGTGCTGACGATGATTGCTTTTCCCCGTGGCGGTGTCCCGACCAGCTCAAAGAGATCGGCGGCGACGGTGGCCTCGGCCCGCTCGAGGCGGGGGATATACATGGCGGGTGGGGCGTCGGCACGTGGGTGCCCAACCACCAGCTGTCGCGCGACGAGGCCGGCGAGAGCCGACGGCATGAGTTCCTCCCCGGCCTCGAGAAGACCGGCCGCGGCGCTCAGCAGCTCGTCCTCCGGAAGAAAGATATGTCCCTGAACGGAGGCCTCGTTGAGGGTGTGCAGGACCCCGGCCTCGAGCCGCTCGGGCGCGTCTGCGGGAATTCCGAGTTGGCGCGCGATCTGATCGGCGGTCAGGAAACCAACGCCAAAGACCTCCTCGGCCAGTCGGTAGGGGTTCGAACGGACGACGTCAACAGCTCCCGATCCATAGCGGCGGAAGGCCTTGACGGCGACCCCGGGGGCGACCCCGTGGCCGGTGAGGAAAATCATGATTTGCTGGATGCCGCGAAGCTCATCCCAGGACTCGCGGATGCGGTCCACGGTCGCGCGCCCGATACCGCGGATCTCGAGCAGGCGTTCGGGTTCGTTTTCGATGACCTCGAGGGTTTCGAGTCCAAAGGCATCAACAACCTGCGCCGCCCGCTTTTCCCCGAGGCCCCGGACCTTCCCGGAACCCAGGAATCGACGAATACCTTCCAACGTCGACGGCGCCACCTGGACATAGGACTCGGCTTCGAACTGCTGGCCGTACTTGGTGTGGTTGATCCAACGCCCGCTGAGCCGCAGCTCATCCCCCTGCCGGACCCCGAGGAGGGGGCCGATGGCGGTCATATCAGGCGCGTCGTCGGGCTGCAGGCGGACCACGCACCAGCCGTTCTCGTCGTTGGTGAACAAAATGCGGGCGACCCGGCCTATGACGACGTCGCGATCTCCGTCTCTTGTGTAAGACATCGCGTGGATTGTACGGCAGAACGCCGTTTCCATCACCTCGTGAAACGTAAGGGGACTGCGGTGTCAGCCTTACAGGTGTTTGCGACGGATCGATTGGATCACCTCGTCGAGCCGTTGCAGAAAACGTGATCGATCACGCTTCTCCAACGGCGGAGGTCCGCCCGTTATCTCTCCCGCGCCACGGAGCTCCGTCAACAGGTCCCGAGTTGCAACCGAAAGACCGATGTTGTTTTCCGTGAACGGTTTACCGGTGGTGCCGATGACGCTGGCGCCCCCCTTGAGGCAGCGGCTTGCCAGCGGAATGTCAGCGGTGATCACGATGTCGTCGGGTTGCACGTGCTCGACGATCCAGTCATCGGCCGCATCAAAATCGTTCCCTACGACTTCCAGTTCAATCCACCCCTCGTCCGGTATCCGCATCCAGGAGTTGGCCACCAAGGTGACATCAAGCTGATATCGACGTGCGACGCGGTACACCTCGGATTT
>CAYPBC010000350.1:0-3237 GCA_964408845.1 uncultured Thermoanaerobaculia bacterium | reverse complement strand
AGCCGACCGCGCCGCCGTAGACGCCGCGCCGCACCTCCTCGAGCTCGTCGATGATCTCCATCGCCCGAACCTTGGGCGCGCCCGACAGGGTGCCGGCCGGGAAACAGGCGAGGAGCGCGTCCCACGCATCGAGATCATCGCGCAGCCGACCCTCGACCTCGCTCACCAGATGTATGACATGGCTGTAGCGCTCGACCTCCATGTCGCGCACAACCCGGACGGAGCCCGGCGCAGCCACCCGGCCGATGTCGTTGCGCCCCAGATCCACCAGCATCACGTGCTCGGCCCGCTCCTTGGGATCCGCCCTGAGCTCCTCCTCGAGGCGCCGGTCCTCGGCCGGGTCGCCGCCGCGCCGGCGGGTGCCCGCAATCGGACAGGTGGCGACGGTGTCGCCGGTCACCCGGACCAGCATCTCCGGGCTCGAACCGAGAATCCTCGCCTGGCCGGTGTCGAGGAGGAACATGTAGGGCGAGGGATTGGTTAGCCGCAGCATGCGGTAGATCTCGGCCGCTGTGCAGCGCGGCATCTTGCGCCAGCGGCGCGACAGCACGACCTGGAAGACGTCACCGGCAAGGATGTAGTCGCGGGCGCGGGAGACCCCCACCAGGTAGTCGGCCTCCGGCGGTGTCGCCCGCCACCCCTCCCACGCTTCGCTCGCGCTGGGAATGACATGGGGACGGGGGCTGTCGCCACCGCTGAGCAGCGCCCGGTGCATGGCGGCAAGCCGCCCCTGCGCCGCCGACCACGTCTCGTCAACCGCGGCGTCGGTGGACCCGGCGTCGGTGCGGGCGGCGACCACCAGCAGTAGACGTTGGCGGGCACGGTCGAGGGCTACGATCCCGTCGTAGAGCCCAAACCAGGCGTCCGGTAGACCGCCCTCGTCACGGCCGCTCGCGGGGATCAATTCCACCAGCCGCACCGCATCGTACCCGAGGTAGCCCATCGCGCCGCCTGCAAACGGCGGCAGCCCGTCAACCGGCGCCACCGAGCCGAGGTCGGTGGCACGCCGCAGCTCCGTCAAGGGGTCGCCGGGGCGTGGCGCCCCATCGACGAAGACCGTGTCTCCGCGCACCTCGACGACGCGGAAGGGATCGGCGCCGACGAACGAGTAGCGCGCCGCACGCTCACCGCCCTCGACGCTTTCGAGCAGGAACGGGTTGCGGCCGTGGGCGGCGAGCCGGGAGTAGACCGTGAACGGGGTCACCGTATCCGACGTCAACTCCTGCACCACCGGCACGACGTCGAAGTCCCGCGCGAGCCTCGAGAATTCCTGTCTGTTCGGTCGGACTTCCATGCCGCCTCCGTGAGATCACGAACGGACATTGTGCCGCAGGATGCGGCCGAGGTCTACTCAACCCATATTTGGCGCCGGCGGTCAGGCCCTTAGCCCGGTCTTCTCACCGGGTCAATCAGCGCTCGGAACGACGAAGATGGAATCGCCGGACTCGTTGTCGATCACCGAGGCGTAGGTCAGGATCGGCGCACCGGCTTTGAACTCGACGGTGGCGTTGGGCGTCTCCCTGCTCCGTTGTCCGATGAACTTGAAGACGTCGTTGATCTGCGTAAACGTACGTGGGGCGAGGTCGAGGCCCCGGTTTCCGATCATCGTACGCGTGTCGGCGTCGTAGACCTCCACCATGACAGCCGCCGGGTTCAGGCCAGGGTTGGCAAAGCCGACGTTAGAACGGAAGCCCGGGCGCCCCGGTTGATTGATGACCTGGAGGAGGATTCCCCGGTCGAGGGCGTCTTCCGGACCGAAGCTCGGGATGAAGCTTCCGAACGTCCCGTTGTCTCCGCCGACGTTGTAGGTGCGGGAGGTCGCGTGGAACGGCGCCTGAGAAAGCATTCCGATCGCCACCACGGAATTGGTGAGGCCAAAGAACGCCGCCACGATGTCGTTCAGGGCCACTCCGCCCCGAGCCGCGATACTGACGGGGATTTCCGCCGCACCCGTATTATCCGCGTCGCGAAACAGCGCCGACAGCCACACCGTGATCGAGGCATCCGGATCCAGGTTGAAGAGCCGCACATCGGTGACCCAGAAAGCCGTGCCGACGCCGGGGGCGCTGGCGGCCCCGGGGAAGATCCGAACGAAGTTGGGAAACGCAACCGGTCCTCGCGTGATGCGTTTTCGCCTCCGATGTGTTGGCTTCAGTATCTCAGCATTCCTGCTAAACCGCCAGGCCATGAGACGAGTGATTCGGAGGCCCTGCCCTGTCTACCTCAGCCCTTAATCCCACTATTGTTCAATTAGAAGTGCAGCCGAGACGGCTACACCACAAAACCAACCCGGAATTCTTGTGGTGCACGCGTCCCGCGTGCATTTTGCACCAGGAAGTTGGTGAGATATGTGGGACAACGCGCTCCTGGCACGAAAAAGCCCGCGAAGATCCGCGGGCTTGTTCATGGTTGAAGCGGCCCTCAATTACTTGCCGCCGCCGGGCCCGCCGAACTCCCATTTGATGAAGCGTTCGTAGCCGGGGTCGTTGTCCGCGTTCGCGATCTTCGGCGGGCCGGTTTCGGTGACGTAGACGTAATCGGCGAGGTCCCCGTGGTCATGCTGGCAGAGGATCACGAACTGGATGTCCACTGTGTCGGGATCCGATTTACCGGGGTTCTCCTCGTCATAACCGTCGATATCGTTGCCGTGACCCTTGTTGGGGTCGCCGTCCACGAGGTACACGAAGGGCCCGGGCCTGTCGCCCCCGTAGGCCTCGTCCCAAAAGGTCTTGGCGTCCGGGAGGATCAGGCTGTCGGGGGTCCAGTTCCAGACCGTTGCCTGGATGCTTCGGAGATCCGCCATGCAACGGACGAGCTTCGCCTTCTCCCGCTGATCGAGGAACACCGGGACGACGATGCCCGCAAGTACCGAAATGATGATGACGACGATGAGAACCTCGATAAGACTCAATCCCCGCTCGTTCATCAACAGCTCCTTCCGGTTCGCCCTCCGGAAACTCCAGCCCCGCCCTCATCCTCCAAATCTATCGTCAGATCGTTCTCCGACCTGCCCGCGACAGCCGCCGGGACCCGATCCGCACGATACGTCATGGTGAAGCTCATGGTTGGACCACACCTCGAATCTGGCAGCGTGATAATCGTCCCCACTCAAGCCATAACCATTTTACCCCCTGTGCGCCGTTGCATGTGTGACGTTCCCCGCATTACCCGCTGAATATCCGAAAATAATGGCGCCAAAAGGCAACTTTCCCAGAACGAATCGGCAGAATCCCAGCA
>CAYPBC010000349.1:0-3239 GCA_964408845.1 uncultured Thermoanaerobaculia bacterium | reverse complement strand
AGATCACGTTTCTAGTCCTCATCGTGACTGCCCTGGTGCTGGTGCTCATGACCGTACTCCAGATCGGTATGTGGCCGGCGCTGTTCATGGTCGTCGTCTTCACATTCGGTTACATCCTCTTTGGCGGCGCCAGCCTGCACGTGTGGTCGAACAGCCTCCAGGCCATGACCATGCTGGCGGTCGCGGC
Source organism: uncultured Thermoanaerobaculia bacterium (assembly GCA_964408845.1). Classification (GTDB taxonomy): domain Bacteria; phylum Acidobacteriota; class Thermoanaerobaculia; order Thermoanaerobaculales; family Sulfomarinibacteraceae; genus Sulfomarinibacter. The sequence continues at coordinate 3,052 of CAYPBC010000349.1, read as the reverse complement.
GATCCTGGTGGCCTCGGGTGCGGCGGTCTTTGCCGACGGGTTGGGCGGATTCTTTTCACAGCTCGACGCGGTGGCGCCCTATTACGGCAACATGACCAACCCCTCGAGCCTTCTCTTCCGAGACCTCTTCGAGGTCGTGGTCGCCAACTTCGTCATTGGCCTGGCCATCATCATGCAGCCCCACATCATCTCCAAATCGCTCTATCTGCGGTCGGAGCGCGATGTCAACACCTACCTCGTGACCGCGATGGTTGCGGGAACGATCTTTACCACGGTTCTGCTGGTAGGGCTGTATGCCCGCCTCAGCCTTGGCGGTGATCTGCCGCCCGACCGCGTGGTGGCCACCTACATCGTGTCGAGCTTCGCTCCTGGGCTCAGGGCCTTCATCATGCTCGGGGTGCTGGCGGCAGGATTCTCGACCCTCGAGGGTGTGATCCTTGCCCTGTCGACGATCTTCGGCAACGACTTCTACGGCACGATCGCCCGCGCCCGAGGGACGGCGCCGGAACTATTGCAAAGGCGGCTCCTTCGGGTCGGGAGGATCTTCCTCGTAGCACTGGCGCCGATCACGCTGGTCCTCGCCTATCGCCAGATCACTGCGCCGTCCCTGTCGGTGGCGATCTTCGCCCAGAACGGGGTCTACGGGCTCTTCGCCGCGACCTTTGCGCCGGTCCTCTTCGGCATCTTCTCGAAGCGCGTCTCCGCGCCGCTCGCCTTTGCCGCCGCCGTCACCGCGCTGGTGGTCCATTTCGGCATGTACTACGGCGGCATCACTCACTATCACAACAATCCGGCCGTGCCGGCCACCTTCGCCATCGTCACCAGCACTCTGGTGATGGGACTCGGGTCCATCGTGCTTCGCGGAACATCATCGGCCGCTGAGACGTTGCACTCTAAGGGAGAGAACGAATGATCCAACTAACCAGAACGCTCATCGTCATGCTTGCGCCGATTCTGCTGGCGGCCTCCGCCATAGCCGGAGACCGCGTGGTGGCTGTTGGTGACGTGCACGGTAGCTTCGACGGGCTGGTCTCCATACTCCAGCGCGCGCAGCTCATCGACGCCGAGACCCATTGGATCGGTGGCGAGGCGACCTTGGTGCAGGTTGGCGATCTCTTCGATCGGGGCCTGCACGTCCCCGAGGTATTGGATCTCCTGATGAGGCTCCAGGGAGAGGCGGACTCAGCCGGTGGCCGCGTCATCGTGCTGCTCGGCAACCATGAGGCCATGAACCTCACCGACTTCTTTCGCGATGTCAACCCGGAGATCTACGCGGCCTTCGCCGATGACAAATCCAAGAAACGGCAAAAGGCGTCATTCAAGAACTTCAAGAAGTATTGGAATGCCAGGGCCGAGGCGGAAGGTGCGGATCCACCCGTCTTCACCTCCGAGGTCGAATCCAAATGGATGGCGGCCTATCCACCCGGGTTCCTCGAGTACATGAATGCCCTCGGCCCCGACGGACGCTACGGGGCTTGGCTGCGCAGCTTGCCGGTGGCGGTGATCAACGACGACGTGCTCTTCATGCACGGGGGTCTCAGCCCGGCGCTCGCAGGCATGACAGTTGACGAGATCAATGCCAAGGCCGCGGCGGAGCTCACGACCTATGACAGCACGCGTCGGTACATGATCAAGAAGAGGATGGTCCCGGCCACCGCTGGACTCAGTTCGATGATGGCCGCCTACCGAGAGCAGGACCCGCCGGATCCCGCACTCGCCGGGCTCGCCAACGCCGACACGTGGCTGATCCGCTCCTCCGACGGCCCGCTGTGGTTCCGCGGCAACGCCAAGTGGGACGAGGAGGTCCACGCCGAGGAGGTTGCCGAACTCCTCGCCGGTATCGGGGCACAGTGGATGGTCGGCGGACACACGGTGCAGGATGAGGGCCGCATTGAGGTCCGCTTCGAAGGCCGGGTGTTTCTCATCGACACCGGCATGCTGTCGAGTGTGTACGAGGGCGGACGGCCGTCCGCCCTGGTCATCTCCGACGGCATCTTCACCGCCATCTACCCCGACGGCAGCGAGGAGCTGCTATTCGAGGAGGCCCTCCCCGAGGCGGCGTGAACTCGTGAAGGGATTCCGCAACTCACGGAAGCGACATGACGAGTAGAAAGTCAGTGCGAACGGCGTGCCGGTGGGCGGCAGTCTGGCTCTTGGTGGTGGTCGCCGTCGGCTGTGCCGTGGAAGACCATGGGGAGCGGCCGGATCCCACCATCCGCGAGGTGACGCTCCTCTACACCAACGACTTCGAGTCGGCCTACGATCCGATCCCGGCCTTCTGGCGGGATGACCTCGAGCACGTGGGTGGGATCGCGCAGCTGGCGACCCTGATCGACCGGGAACGTGCACGGGCCGAGCTGAGCTTTCTGCTCGACGCCGGTGACATCTTCACTGGCACCCTGGCCAAGCTGAGCCGCGGTGAGCTGCCCTTCGAGCTCATGATCACCATGGATTACGATGCGATGTGCATCGGCAACCACGAGTTCGAGTACGGCTGGTGGGTGCTGCGCGACGCGATGCAGCTGGCGCCGTTTCCGGTGCTGGCGGCCAACCTCTTCTACCAGGGCACCGAGATTCCTTTCACCCAGCAGATGGTGGTCTTGGAGCGCGACGGCTTCCGCATCGGTGTGATCGGCATCTTCGGCCGCGACGCCGCCACCGCGCTCTATCCGCCACATCTCGAGGGCCTCGAAGTTCGCGACGAGGCGGCGGCGGCGCGGGCGGCCGTAGCTCAACTCCGACCCAGGGTGGATCTGGTCGTCCTGCTCACTCACCAGGGCAAGACCGCACCCATGCAGACCGACGACGAGGCCGACCCCAACGTGTGGCGGGGCATCGATGCCGATATACGGCTTGCCGGTGCGGTCGAGGGGGTCGACGTTCTCATTGGCGGCCATGCCGATGCCGGCCAGGAGGCGCCCTTCATCCACCCAGAGACGGGGACCCTGATCTGCCAAACCTATGGCCAGGGAACGCGGCTGGGCCTGCTGAGGCTGACCGTGGACACCGAGGCTCACGAGGTGCTGGCCCACGATGGCCGCCTGCTGGTCGT
>CAYPBC010000348.1:0-3244 GCA_964408845.1 uncultured Thermoanaerobaculia bacterium | reverse complement strand
TCGCTTCCGGCGGCAGGTCGTCCTCCTGAACCACACCCTCGGTCGGCGTTGTCCACCCGGGCAGCTCTTCGTACAGGGGCTCGATGGTCTCGGCGACCTCGGCGTCGGCGGGGAAGGTGTCGATGGTGGAACCGTCCGGCAAGCGGTACCCGGTCACGACCTTGATGGTCTCGAAGCCGTCGAGGATGTCGAGCTTGGTCACCGCGACCGCGTCGATGCCGGCGACCTCGACAGCGTAGCGCGCGGCGACGGCGTCGAACCAGCCGCAGCGCCGCGGTCGGCCGGTGGTGGTGCCGAACTCGGCGCCGCGCTCGCGCATTCGCTCGCCGGTCGCATCTTCGAGCTCGGACGGGAAGGGGCCACTGCCGACCCTGGTTGCGTAGGCCTTCATCACCGCGACCACCGGACCAAGCAGTTTGGGTCCGATCCCGCACGACGCCGCCGCGTAGCCGGGCAGACATGAGGACGAGGTCACGAATGGGTATGTGCCCCAGGCAAGGTCGAGCATCACGCCCTGGGCGCCCTCGAAGAGGATCCCCTCACCCGCCGCTCGGTGGCGGCGCAGCGCCGGTCCGACCTCGCCGATCAACGGCGCCAGCCGGACCGCCGCGCTTTCGATCTCGGCCATCGCCTGGTCGAGGTCGACGGCAGGCGCGTCGAAGAGCTTCGTCAGCTCGCGGTTGTGTTGCTCCATCAGGGCCAGGGCCCGCTCACGCAGCCGGCCCGGCTCGGCAATCACCTGGGCGCGAAGGGCACGACGCTGAGCGCGGTCCTGATAGGCGGGCCCGATGCCGCGGCCGGTAGTGCCGATCTTGCCCGCTCCGAGCGTCCCCTCGCGGGCGCTGTCGAGCGCCTTGTGGGTCGGCAGGATGAGAGTCGCCCGCGGCGACAGCACAATGCGCCCGTCGATCGCGACCCTCTCCTCCTCGAGCGTGTCCATCTCGCCCACGAGCCCGGTCGGGTCGACCACCATGCCCGAGGCGAGGTAGCACTTGACGTCGTCGTGGATGATGCCCGACGGCACCAGGTGGAGCGCAAAGCGGCGGTCGGCGAAACGCACGGTGTGGCCGGCGTTATTGCCGCCGTTATAGCGGACGACGGCGGCGAAGCCCGCCGACAGCAGATCGACAACCTTGCCCTTGCCCTCGTCGCCCCATTGGCCACCAATGATCATCAACGATCCTGTGCTCATCAAGCCTCCAGCCGCACATCATAACGTGCACGGCCCCACTCTCCAAATCGAGACGGCTCAGTATCCCTGGCCTAAGATGAGCGGTTCTGCCGGATGAGATGTGCCAAGCTCTTGATGCTCTGGCGCTTGCGAAAAGCGGACGCATACCCACTGGTATGTGGAGTATTTTCGCAAGTGGCCAGAGCGCAAGAGCTTGGTGCAGATCGCCGGCAAGAATCGCCCATCTCAGGCCTGAGTTACAATGACCGGCCATGACACGCGACGACCCGACCCAGGAGAGCGGTTTCTTCCGGCGCCTCGGCGATCTCACCCGGCAGAAGGAGAACCGGCGCGGAATCGGCCGCTGGATCCGCACCCGGCTGCTGGTCGGATTCATGGTCGCCTTCCCACTGGTGGTCACAATCTTTTTCGCGCGCTTCTTCTTTGGGCTCCTCGACCGCTGGTTCCGGCCGATCTCGGAGCGGCTGGTGGGCGAGCAGTTGATCGGGGTGGGTCTGGTCCTTTCGCTGCTCACTCTCCTCGTGCTCGGCATTGTGGCGACCAACGTCCTCGGCGGGCGTCTGCTCCACTTCTTTGAGAAGCTCCTCTCCGGCATACCGCTGCTGAGCCCGATCTACCAGGGGGCGCGGCAGATCACCGAGGCGATCCAGATCCACGAGGCTGCCGAGTTCCAGAGGGTCGTGATGCTGCCGTTTCCCAATCAGAATGTGCGCTCGCTGGGGTTCGTCACCCGCGACTTCCCGGCGCCGACGGCTTTTTCCGGGGAGCCCTCGGCTATGGTCTTTGTGCCCACCACCCCCAACCCCACCTCCGGCTACCTGGTGGTCGCCAAGCACAAAGACCTCACAGTGCTAGACATCACGGTCGAGGAGGGCGTCAAGCTGGTGATCTCCGGCGGGCTGCTGACTCCCACACACCTGCTCAGAAGCCCGGAGCCACTGGTTTGATAGACTGACCACATTATTCACCGATGCGGTGAGAGGAGTAGTTGGATGATACGAGTGAACGTGCCAGGAATCAGGAGGGTCATCGCGATCGCGGCGATGGTCTGTCTGCCATTGACCATGATTTCAAATTCAGAGGGCGCCGAAGGCGCGACCGCAACAGGGGCATTCTTGGGTTCGGATCTTCTGACCGAGAACGCCGTGACGGCCGCCGCGTTCTACGGCGAGCTCTTCGGCTGGGACGTGGAGAAAGTCAGAGAAGACAACTATGCGATCCACCACCAAGGCCGGCTGATTGCCAGCGTCAGTAAGATCGACAGCGCCGACAATGAGGCCAACGAGTCGTTCTGGTTGGTCGGGATCGCCGTCGCCGATCTGGACAGGGCGATGAAGGCGGCGGGCCAATTGGGGGCAGAGGTTCGCGAGCCGGTGACAACCGTCGAGGGTTATGGTCGCTTCGCAGTCATCGCCGATCCACAGGGCGCGCCGGTCATGCTCATAGAGCCAGGCTCGATACCCATCGGCGGCACGACCGGGCACGGCTCCTGGGTGTGGGCAGAGCTGTGGACACGAGACGTCGATGCGGCGGCGGATTTCTACGCCAAAGTGATCGGCTACAGCCAAACCGAGGTCGAGCGGCGTGACGAGAAGTACCACGTCTTCAAGTTTGGGGAGGAGCTCCGCGCCGGGCTGGTGAAGATCCCGAAGGAGCTCGAGAATGTCAAGCCCGGATGGGCGGCCTATGTCGGCGTCGAGAACCTCGCAAAGACCATGGCCCGGGTTCGCGAGCTCGGTGGCCGGGTGATCTTCGCGTCAGAGGATAACCCCGTGCGCGGCGCGGTGGCCTTGATCGCCGGCCCCGCCGGAGCGGTTCTTTTCGTCCACGAGATCGGCAGCGCCAAGGAGGTGAGCGAATGAAAACGAAATCCTATGCCAGAGTGATACTCGGGACTTTGCTGGTGGTGGTCCTCGCCCTCACCTGGACCGCTTGCAGCTCGGACGGATACACCGGCACGTCCACGGTCTACGTCGGCCACGGTTACGGAGGGTACGGTCCAGGATGGGGCTCCGGCTGGGGTGGCTATGGCGGCTACGGCGGTTACGGCGG
>CAYPBC010000347.1:1783-3245 GCA_964408845.1 uncultured Thermoanaerobaculia bacterium | reverse complement strand
CGGCTGCGGTGGATGATCCGGTTGAGACGCTGAATGGTCCGGGTGACCTTGAACTCGCGGGAAAGACCCATTCGCAGACCGGTGAAGACGTCGCGCACCTGGAGCGCAGCCGGCAGGCCGTGTCCGGTGGCGTCGGCGATGGTGACGTCGAAGATGTTGTCGTCGAGAGTGATGACGTCGTAGAAATCACCGCCGACGATCTCGGCCGCAACCGTCCGAGCGGCGATCTCGAAATCACCGGGTTGCGGCAGGTGGCGTGGGAGGATCGAGTTCTGGATCAGGCGCGCATCCTCCATGATCGCCGTCATGCGTTCCTCACGCAGTTTCTGGTTGATGGCGAGGCGAATGATGTTGAGGGTGGCGACGACGTTCTCGTTGTCGTCGCCCGCGGGCTCCACATCGAAGGAGAGGACATAGCGCGCGTCCGCCACCGCGATGGCCGCGAAACACTCGCGGGTTCGAAGATCAGCCTCGAGCCTCTGATCGAGGCGCGGGTCGTCCCGCCTCATGACCACCGATCCGACGTCGAGGAGTTGCTCGAACGGCGGGTACGTCCTCCACACCCGCAGCCCGATCGGATCTCGAGAGGCATCACCAAATGTTTCGACCAGCTCGTAGCTGCCGTCGTCCTGAGCGTAGATTCGGCCCCCCTTGATTCCGAGGTCGTCGGCAAAATTTTCGGCGATGAAGTCAGCGGCTTTGTGGATGGTCTCGAGCGGAGTCGAACCGAGGGCGATGGTCTCGAGTGCACGCTCGATGCGGTGGAACAGCGAGATGGAGGAACTCGTCATGGGCGGATGATGCCACGGGTGGCACCGCGGTGCAAGGCCGTAACCCTTCAAGAGTTGTGAGCATAAAGAAATGCGAGGGGCCGTCGTCCGCGGTCGCTAAAACTGTATTCCAAAAGGGTGATATACTACCCACGCCCCGCTCACCGCGGGAGCGAGGAGGATTCGAGTGAAAAGCACGCCACTGTTGGTTCTGACCGTGATCGCCGCCGCCGCAATCCTGGTCGGAACCTCCTGCAACCGTCCCGAACCCACACCGCCGGTCGTCGCGGAGACGGTTTCAAACCACGGCTCGGTGAGGGTCGAATGGGAGACGGATTTCCCGGACGCCATCAAACGTGCACAATCCGAGGGCAAGCCGGTGCTCGTCAATTTCTACGCCGACTGGTGTGTCTGGTGCAAACGCCTCGATTCGACCACTCTGCGCGATGCCAAGGTGGCCGCCCTGTTGAGCGATCGGGTTATTGCAGTTCAACTCGACGTGGACGGGGACGGCCGCGAGCTGTCAAACGAGTACCGCGTGGACGGTCTGCCAACCGTGCTCATCCTCGACCCGAGCGGACGCGAGATTGGGCGCATACCCGGCTACATGCCACCCACCGGATTCCTGGAGCGAGTCGAGGGATTCCTCCAGCAAAGCTGAAGCTCGAATTAGGAATTGAGAATTAGGAATT
>CAYPBC010000347.1:0-1683 GCA_964408845.1 uncultured Thermoanaerobaculia bacterium | reverse complement strand
TTCCTAGCGCCCTCTGCCTGCTTCGGCAGCCGCCTCGCGGTTCAAAGCCCTCTGCTCCTCCGCGGTCGGCGTCGGTTTGAGGCGTTCGTCCGCCACCTCCACGGCATCGAATGTCGGCATCGGTTCGCCGGGTTTGGGTGTGTAGTACGGGAGCTGGAAGGGCCAGATCAGATCCTTGATATCGGCCATCTCCTCGCGACAGGGATCCATCGGCTCGGTACCGTCGAGAAACGCCTCGAGGATCACGTCGGTCTGATACCCGCACGGCGGCACGGCCCGCTCGCCGGTGATCGCATCCACCGGCGTGAACACGACTCCCGCCGGCACCGGAAAGTCCTCGGCGCGCTCGTCCTCGGAGAGCGTGTCGAGATAAGCGGCCATAAAGCCATTCCAAATCGGCTGCGCGGCCTTGGCGCCGGTCATCTTTTTGCCGATGGACATCTTACGATCGCGGCCGACCCAGACTCCGACCGTGATCCGCGGAGAAAAGCCCACAAACCACGCATCCGAGTACGAGTCGGTGGTTCCCGTCTTGCCACCGAGGTTGGCCGGCAGCCAACGTGCCGAAGCGCCGGTGCCGTGGTCGATCACGCCCTTGAGAATATATAGGACGAGATAGGTCACAGCCTCCGGCATCACCCGGGCGCTGCTCGGAAAAAATCGCTCCACGAGGCGGCCGTCGCGGTCAAAGATCTCCGAGATGTAGTAGGGCTCGGGCACATCGCCGAGGTTGGCGATTCCCGAGTACGCACGGACCAGATCGATCAGCCGCACCCCGAGAGAGCCGAGGGCGAGCGAGGGATAGGGATGGAGCTCGGTGCTGATCCCGAAGTTGCGCGCTGTCTCGACGACTGATTGGCTGCCCGCCAATTGCTGCAGCTTGACCGCGGAGGCGTTGTAGCTCAGCTCGAGGGCACGTCTCAGGGTCGTGATGCCGTAGTACTTGTTGTAGTAGTTCTTGGGACAGTAGGTGAGCTCACCGGTCCCGTCGGCGAGGAGGAAGGGCGCGTCGAAGAGGGTGTCGGCCGGAGTGAAGCCATGTTGGAAGGCGGTCAGATAGACGAAAGGCTTGAACGCCGAGCCGCATTGCAGGGTCGACTGCACCGCCCGGTTGAACTCCGAACGCTGGAAGTCGAAGCCCCCGACCAGGGCGAGTATTGCTCCAGTTCGATTGTCCATCGCAACCAGCGCACCCTCGATCTCGGGTTCCTGCAGGAGCTTGACCTCGAGGACGGCCTCGGGGTCCTCGGGCAACGGATCGGGCAGACGCACCAGCACCAGATCACCGTCCTTGAGGATCCGCTTGAGCGAGGAGGCGCCGGTCCACTTCACGGCCTCGCGGTCGAGGCTGGCCGGATGGGGGCCGATGCGCAGCGCGGCCTTACGGGTTTCGACATCAACCACCACCGCCTTGACCATCTCATTGGGAACCAGCTCGAGCTGCTGCCATGAGGGATCCTCATAGTCTTCGGCCGACTCTACGAGTCCTCCGGTGAGGACGTTGGGCGGCCGGCGGTAGCCGATGTAGGTCATCTCGAGCTCGACCAGCCCGTTGCGAAGCACGGTCTCCGCCGTCTCCTGCAGCCCCGAGTCCATCGTCAGATGCACCTGGAGCCCGCTGGTGTAGAGCGCGTCGGTACCGAAGCGGCGCTCGATCTCCTGGCGCGTCATCTCGAGGAAGTA
>CAYPBC010000346.1:0-3247 GCA_964408845.1 uncultured Thermoanaerobaculia bacterium | reverse complement strand
GCATGTGCGGCCGGGACGGCCGCACCCACAAAACAACCCGGATTTGTTGGCCCTTGTAGCGCAGGCGTCCCGCCTGCATGTGCGGCCGGGACGGCCGCACCCACAAAACAACCCGGATTTGTTGGCCCTTTGTGGGGCAGATATCCTGCCGGCCGAGCGGGTGGCTGGCAAATTCGAAATTCGAAATTCCGGTTGGGTGGATGGGCGGCATTCCTAATTCCTAATTCCAAATTCGGCCCCTGTCCCATCACCCTTCACTTTTCGGTCGCGGACGCGGGCGCGGACTCGGACGCGGGAGAGGCCGTGTACAATCCCACCCTCTGGAGGTGGCATTGATGGCCGGATTGGCGTTGATCTCGGTTTCGGATAAGACGGGTCTCGATAAGCTGGGCCTCAAGCTGCGGGATCTTGGATGGAAGATCATTTCCACCGGGGGTACGGCGCGGGCGCTTGCCGAAGCCGGGTGCGAGGTGCTTGAGATCAGCCGGCACACGGGCTTCCCCGAGATCCTCGGTGGACGCGTCAAGACCCTCCATCCTCGGGTGTTCGCGGGCATTCTCGCGGCCCCGACTGCTGAGCATGAGAGGGAGATCTCGGAGCTCGAAATCCCGATGATCGATCTCGTCGTGGTCAACCTCTACCCGTTCCGCGAGACGGTGGCTCGTGACGGCGTGGATCTCGACGAGGCGGTCGAACAGATCGACATCGGCGGACCGAGCCTGCTCCGGGCGGCGGCCAAGAACTATGCCCGGGTGACGGTCGTGGTGGATCCGGAGGATTACCCGGCGGTTCTCGACGAGCTGGCCGGCGGCACCACGACGGACGACACCCGCCGCGACCTGGCGGTCAAGGTCTTCCGGCACACGGCTGCCTACGACGCCGCGATTGCTGCCCATCTGCCGCAACTCATGGGGCAGGAGCGCCCTGCTCCCTCGGCAGCGATTGCCGGTGACCTCCTCCGCTGCCGCGAGGTGGAGCTGCGCTACGGCGAAAACCCGCACCAGTGGGGCGTGCTCGCGCAGCGCGAGCCGGCGGCGGGACTTGCCGGTGCGGTTCAGATTCAGGGCAAGGCGCTGTCCTACAACAACCTCGGCGACGCCACCGGGGCGTGGCGGCTGGTCTGGGATTTGCCGGCGGCCGGGGTCGCGGTCATCAAGCACGCCAACCCCTGCGGCGTGGGCCTTGACGACAGCATGGTCGAGGCCTTCCTCAAGGCGCGGGCGACCGATCCAATGTCGGCCTTCGGCGGCGTGATCGCGGCCAACCGCGAGATCGACAGCGCCTTTGCCGAAGCTGTTGTCGAACAGTTCGCCGAGGTGGTCATCGCCCCCGCCTTCGACGAGGCTGCGCGCGAAGTTTTTGCGACCAAGAAGAACCTGCGGGTGCTCGAGGCCGAGCCGGCTGCAGCGGGTGGGCTCGTCGTCCGGGATGTCGACGGCGGATTCGTGATCCAGGCGGCGGATTCCGGGTGGGATGGGGAGGAGCGTGAGGTCGTCACCAAACGTACGCCCACCGACGCCGAGCACCGTGCCCTCGAGCTCGCCTGGCGGGTGGTCAAGCACGTGGGGTCGAACGCCATCGTGGTTGGCGCTGAGGATCAAATCCTCGGTATCGGCGCCGGCCAGATGAGCCGGGTCGACGCCGCCAAGATCGCGGTCATCAAGGCCGCCGAGATGGGGCACGACCTGGAGGGAAGCGTGGCCGCGTCCGATGCCTTCTTCCCATTTCCCGATGGAGTGGAAGCGCTTCACGAGGCCGGCGTACGGGCGGTGATCCAGCCGGGGGGATCGATCCGTGACGGTGATGTCGTCGAGGCATGCGATCGGCTCGGCATCGCGATAGTGATGACCAGACGGCGGCACTTCCGACACTGATCAAGGCACAGGCTTCAGGGCTCATCGGGAATTCAAAATTCAAAATTGAGAATTGAGAATTCCGCCGGTGGACCTTGGTGCCGATCCGGGCTAGCATGAGGTCATGGAGAGTTCACCGGCGATGTCGGCGGCGTCAACCGGGCACGAGGTGGTGCTTCGCTTTCGGGACGGGCACCTGACCCGTTGCATCCTGATGCGCGAGTTCACACCGCTGGACTTTGCGGTCGAGGCCGAAGCCGATGACGGCGAAACGATCCAGATCAACATCTCGGACCTCAAAGCGATCTTCTTCCTCAAGGACCCGCGCCGTCGCGGGGCCGAAATGCAGGTCGGCGCCACGGTTGTGGAAACACCGGCGGGCGCGCCGGCGCGGGTTGAGTTCTTTGACGGCGAGATCGTCCATGGCCGGGTCCAGGAGTACCGGATGGAGAACAGCGGTTTCTTCCTCTACCCGACCTCTCCGGAGAGCAACAACGAGATGATTTTCGTTGTCGCTCGAGCCATCAACACCCTCAGTCTCGAGGGTTGACGCGAGTTTCATGAGGAATAAGATCGCGTTGGTGGCGGTCGTCATCGGGGCCCTGGCCGCCGCGGCCTGGGGTGGTGGTATGGAGGCTCTCGAGGAGCTCGGGGCCGCATTGCAGAGCGCCCCCGCCTGGCATTGCGAGTACCGCCAGGAGTATATATCGGCGGGAATGAGTGCCGGTGAGGTGATCGATGGCGAGGTGCTGGCGGCGTGGCCGGACCGCGCGCTCTTTCACACCGGCGATCCGACCACGCAGCTGATGGGTCTTGACGGCCGGGTCGTACGCCTCGTCGATCTGTCGGTTCCCAGCTGTGATGAACACCTTCTCGACGACGATGAATGGGCGAGAATCCCGCTGGCCGCGGTCCTCGATCCGCAGAGTGCGCTGGATCACTTCGCGGTGCTCGAGCGTGGCGAGCATGGGTTCACGCTGGTGCCGCGAGAGCCTGGGGGAGTCGCGAGAGTCGAGGTTATTCTGAACGATGAGAATCTTCCGCGGGAGGTGGTGGTGATCGATCCTCAAGGCGCAACCAACCGCCTCGTGTTTACCGACTGGCGATCAAGCGACGGTCCTCCGGGCGGCTTGTGGCTGCCGGATGCACCTCCAGGCCTCGACTGCGTCGTGGATAACTCCTAGCCGCCTGCCGGCCGCGATCGTCCCATTTACCTACCCGCGTCCGAGCTTGTGTCCCGGGGAGGCGCTGCCGCGAGAGGATGCGAGGCACGCCGACATGAAGTTACTCACGGCCTTGCGGCCGCGGTGAAGCACCGTCGCCAGCGCGTGGTTCATGCCCTCCTCCTTCGGATGAGGCCTGAGCTCACTCCGCTGCCGCCGGCGGTTTGAGGA
>CAYPBC010000345.1:0-3247 GCA_964408845.1 uncultured Thermoanaerobaculia bacterium | reverse complement strand
CCTCGACGAGTTGGTCCTCGCCTCCGGCGACGTGCTCGAGTTCGGCGGCGGGGCGGTTCTGCGGTTTCGACTCTACCCTCCGGAGCGGCGCCGTTATAAGACCATGGGCGAGGCCTTTTCGGACTGTGTGGAGTGTGCGCGCCACGACTCCACCTCCCCCATCCGGCGGGCGGCCGTGCTCGCCTCCAGGGTCCCGCCGGAGATCATGACCCAGACCGCCCCTCGAGTGCGCCTGGTCATCGTCGTCCTGGCGGTCGCCGCCATCGGCCTCGCGGGCAGCGCCCTCGTGCGCAGCGCCAGGGTCGAGCGCACACTCCACACCGAGGTCGCCCGGGTGGATGGGTTGGCGCGCCTTATCGATCGACCCGAAAACCGCGCGATCACGGTGGCGGACATCGAGGCGATCCGGGGCGATATCGACGACCTCAGAGACACCGAGACCCGGATCGACGAGTTGGAAGCGCTCGCCGGCGCCCGCGAGCGAGTGATCGCCTCGGCGTCACGATCGGTTGTCTTCCTGCAGGGCGCCTATGGATTCATCGAATCGAAGACTGGCCGGCCCCTGCGCTTCGCGGTTTCTCCGGATGGCAGCCCGATCATCGGACCCGGCGGGAAGCCGACCTTCACAGCCGCAGGAAAAGGCCCCGAGGTCGAGATCTTCTATACCGGAACCGGTTTTGTCGCCACCGACGACGGCCAGATCGTGACCAACCACCACGTCGCCGAACCGTGGCTCTTCGACGAGGAGGCGCAGGCACTGATAAAGCAGGGTCTGGCGCCGGTCATGCGCCGATTCATCGGCTATCTCCCTGGGCAAGATGAGCCGTTCGACGTGTCGCTGATCGCCGCCAGCGAGACCGCAGATGTCGCGGTGCTGCGCTGCCAAAATCTGACGGCCGGCCTGCCGGCCCTCAACCTCGACGACCATGCTCTGGACGTTGGCGACGAGGTGGTAGTGCTCGGTTACCCGACCGGCATCCGTGCCATGATCGCCCGTTCGCAGCGCGAGATCCTGCCGCTGCTCGAGACGCGCGGCGAGGTGGATTTCTGGGAGGTGGCGAGGATCCTGGCCGGTGGCGGCCACATCGCACCCCTGGCGACCCGCGGCATCGTCGGCCAGATTACAGCAACCAGCGTGGTCTACGACGCCAACACCACTCACGGCGGAAGCGGCGGCCCGGTCATCGGGCTCGACGGACGGGTCATCGCAATCAACGCCGCCATCGTGACCGACTTCGCTGGCTCCAACCTTGGGGTTCCCGCAACGGAGGCCCTGCGGCTGCTCGCGCCTCCCCCCGAAACAACCTGACGGCCGCAGCCACATGCAGGCGGCTTTATGCCACCCCCGGAAGATTCGACACAACCCGGGCAGGGGCGGTACATGTCAACCGTTCTTGACACGGCATGCGGCCCCCTCTACCCTTGAGCCGTCATCACAATCGACTCCGAAATGGAGAGCGGCTGCAGGGGAGAAGGAGCAGCACGATGAAGCCTGTAATCGCGCGATTCTGCCTCGCCATCTGGGTGACGTCACTGATGCTGGCAACCGCTGCGACGGCCTCGGCCCAGGTCTTCGGGTATATCACCAACAATCTGGACCGCACCGTCTCGGTCATCGACACCACCTCCGACACGGTGGTGGCCACGATTGACGTCGGCATACCGTACCCCTATGGCGTCGCCTGCCATCCCGACGGGAAAACGGTGTACATCGGCGGAACAGGCGTCGCATTTGCCGGCATCGTCTTCCTGATCGACGTGGCCACCCAGCAGCTAGTGGACTCGGTGGCGGTCGGGGATTGGGCGCGCGGTCTGGCGGTCCTGCCCGACGGCTCGGCGGTGTACGTTGCGAACGGTAATGACGACACGGTTTCGGTCATCGACACCGGCACATTCACCGTCGTCGACACGATTGCGGTGGGAGGGGGGCCGAATGGGGTGGTCGCGAATCCGGATAGCTCCACGGTGTACGTTTCAAACCTGGTGGGTCCAAGCGTCTCGGTGATCGACGTCGCGACCGGGACGGTGGCCCACACCGTCCCCGTCGTCTCCCAGCCACACGGCATTGTCATCGATCCCGACGGGGACTTCGTCTATGTCGGAAACCAGGGCGCGGACTCCGTCTCGGTGATCGATACCACCACCAACACTGTGGTCGACACGATCATCGTCGGTGGAATCGGTACTGATTTCCCGACGGCTTTGGCAATGCACCCTGATGGAGGGACACTTTACGTAAGCCTCAATATGGCGAGCCCCGTGACGCCGCTCAGCACTGTGTCGGTGGTCGATACCGCAACGAGAACCCAGACACTGCAGATCGGCGGATTCTGGTCGGCGCTCGGTCTCTCGGTGCACCCGGACGGGGTTAGCCTCTACGTCGTCGATGGTGACGCCCAAACGGTCTCGGTGGTCGACACCGGCACGAACACCATCGTCGATACGATCCCCGTGGGCAAAGGCCCCCAGGCCTTCGGCAGCTTCCTCACCCCGGCACTGATCTTTGCGGATGGATTCGAGTCGGGTGACCTGAGCGCATGGTCCGCATCGGTGCCGTAAGCCGACCTTTCACCGGGCATCCGATGCGTGCGGTCGTTGGCCTCAATTCTCCGTAGCGAAAATGTGATCTGTGGCACCACTGATCACAACTGAAGCTCCACAAAGGGCGGCATAAATCGCCCCTACAGGACGCTCGGTCCATTCCGGTGTGGGGGCTGGACAGATCACGTCCACCGTTGGGATGAAAACTTGTCTCGTGAGGATGTCATTAGCGGCACCAGTTGGACCCGAGCGCCGAAGGCGCGATAGATTGATAGCCTGGGGCGTGAGCCCCAGGTGGTGGGCGTTACAATTCCAAGGAGCCCTGAAGGGGCGACAGACATAGCCGGCGATACGCTCGTGTCTTCCGCCGCTTCCGGCTTCGCCCGTTGGGCTCCGCCGTGACACGTCGCGGCTCAAGGCTCTCCACGATGATGAGTGGCATCTGAGAGGTCGTGATCACCATGCAACCTCCGGCCTCGGAAGGCGTACGATAGGGCGGGCCCGGCCCGGAGGTTCGAAGAATTCAGTCTGGCCCACACCAATTCTGGACTGGGGGTACGAAGATGCGAGTCGTCGATCGATCCGTGTGGAAGAAATCTCTTGTTTGCTGTCTGATAACCGCAGCGCTGCTGGTGGCCCTTCCAAACGGCGCCGCCGCCGAGCACGACGCGGCTTGGCCCGCATACACACCGGACGCCAACGACCC
>CAYPBC010000344.1:0-3247 GCA_964408845.1 uncultured Thermoanaerobaculia bacterium | reverse complement strand
CCATCAGGAGTTGACGAGCCGCTGCACCACCAGGGTTTCCCCTTCCTCCGGCGGCGGGAAGTTCGGGAAGCCGGCCGGCGGAAAGTCCGCGTCGCGGCGCAGCACCCGCAGCTCGAGAACGGTGGCCTGCCGATAGCCCCGTAGCCCGGGATTGATGGCGTGGGCCGCGGTGATGAAGAGCTGGGTGCCCAATGGGCGCAGGGCGCCGCGGTCGAAAAAGGTCTTTAGATTCTGGTTGAAGGCGGCCGTGATTTCCGAGCCGAACTCGGCCAAAGCCTCGGCGGCCTGGCTCGGCTTGGTGGTCTTCTTCTTCTGGAATCTGGCCATGGCAAGACCAGCCTTGCGCGCCGCCCGCACCATTTGCACCTCCACGAAGAGCAGGCCATCGAAGAATGGCCGGCCGCCGTTCAGAGCGTCGCCGACGATTCTGCGGAAGGTGGCCTCGGTCGGCTCGTAGAAGGCGATCGTGCGGGCCATGCCGAGCTCGCCCCGAAGGCGTCGGTGGATCCTCTGCAGCTCGGCGATGAGCCTGGCCTGGGTCGTCGGGTTGAAGAGCATCGCCTCGAGCACGTCCGGGTCCCTCCAGTCCCAGTAGACGTCTCCGCGCTTTCGGTTGAGGGTGAGCTTGCCGTTGGAGAGCGAAACTGCGGTCGATGGCGGGATCGCCGAGTAAGCCAGCAGCGACGCCGCCGGCTTCAGGTTCTTGTATTTCTTTGGATTCTGGAAGTAGTAGAAACCGAGGGTACGCCTCATCTCTTCCTGCAGCCGCCGCGACATCTCACGGTAGAGCTCATCGGACTTCTTGGCGGGCGCCTTCAGCCATGACGCTGCCACCTCCTGCGACAGCGACAGGTCGAAGGAGATCAGCGTGTTGCCGAAGTTGTCTGTACCGTTCGGTTCGATGTCGTCGATCGTGCGGTCGAGATCTCCGAGCCAGCTCTCGAAGGAACCCTGTCCTGGCGGGAAGTGGGTCGGGAAGTAGGTCTCGACGTAGGCCTGCAACTGGTAGTCCAGGGCCTGGCGCCGCATGTTCGGCGTCGCCTGGCGGAAGGCGTAGGAGTAATCCAGACCGTCGGTGGTGCGCACCCGCACCGTGTTGAGGTCTACCTTGAGGCTGCCGGCGATGGTGAGCCGGCTGTTGCGTTTGTTCCGGGCGTCCACCTCGTCCTGGAACTCGGGGTCGTAGATCAGCAGCCGCCCGTCCTCCTCGTCCACCGCCTTGACCTTGACCAGCGCCTTGTTGATGTGACTGAGATCCGCCTTGTAGAAGGGCACGTCGATGGATACGTGGCTCTGCCTCTTGATGCCGTGACTCAGTGCCGCGACGTTGAGGCTCACACCCGGTACCGATTGGGTCATGATCCGGTCGAAGTCGCCGTTTACCGCCGCCCGCAGCCACGTGCTCAGATCGCCCTTGTTGAAGTCAAGGTCGATATCGAGTAGCGCCGATCTCTCGGTAGCCTTCTGGTAGGTCGCGGCAAACGTGAACTGGTACTGGCGATTGAGGGCATCCAGCGCCTTTTCGTAGAAGGCGTCCTTCTTGTCCAGGATCAGCGTGATGGTCTCGCGGATCGTGGCCACCTGGTCGAGCCCGAGGGCAGCCACGTTCTTGCCGAGGAATCCGGCGAGCCGACCCTTGAGCCAGGCGTCGAGATCGCCGAAGCTGGTTTCGTCGACCACGCTCTCCAGCCGATCAAGTCGCAAGCGCTCGCCGACCCAGGCGTGGAATTTGATCAGGGTTTTCTCGATCGTGCCACCGTCAAGCAACTCGCTGGTCTGGGCCGCGACCCCCTGAAGCCGCCTGAAGGCGGGTGCGCTGATGAGTGCCTTGAGCAGATCGTCGCCCTCGGCCAGCACCGCCGCCTCGAGCCACTCTCCGGCTGGTGAGTCGGCAAATTCCACGTCTTGGAGCAGCTCGGTCAGAAGGGCTTTACGGGCCGCCTCGTCGTCTGACTGGATCTTCTGGATCCGACCGGCCACCGTGCGGATCTCGGCCAGCTGCGTGCTGTGGGGGATGAGCTTCCACAGCCTGGTGGAAACCTCGTGAGGCAGCTCCTCCCAGCGGTCGAGCAGATCGGTCACTCTCTTCATCGCCTTGGCAAACTCCTGCTCTGGGTCGATCCCGGTGAGCTCCTTCACCAGCTCCTTGGCGTAGTCCGAGCCGGCGCCGGCGAGCAGCTCCGGCAGGGGCGTATTCGGGTCAGTCCACTTGCGCAGCGTTGCCAGATCGTCCATCAGCTGGGCGCTGTTGAGGCCGAATACCGCTGCGACAAAGTCCTCGAAGGTGCCCGGCAGGAAGCTCTTTGTCTTGGGCTCCACCTTGGCCGCGGCGTTGAGAGCGAAGTCCCAGCCCTTTTTCGACAGCTTGAACAGCCGGACCCGGAGCGTGTTGGCAGCGGTCTCCCGGCCCACCATCAGGGCATAGCTGCCGCTGGCGCTGAAGCCGAGCGCCACTCCCACCCCGAGCTGGATGCGCAGCCCGATCTCGCCGGTCAGGCCGCCCAGCTCGGCCTCTCGGACCCAGTTGAAGTCGAGGCCGTACTGGGCGCCCAGGCTCAGCCCTATCGAACCGTCCACCTCGGTGATCACCCAGGTGCCTGGCCGGAGGTCTCTGATTCCGTCCACCTGCTTCGGCAGGATCCAGCTGTTGGCCATCTCCCTGAGGGCGTCGCGGGAGCCCTTCTTTTGCTCCAGCATCCGCACTACCGCGAACAGCCGCTCCCTTGTGCCGTCGGCCCCGAAGGTGGGTTTGATGCCTCCACCGAGCGCTACCGCACCCTTGGCGCCGGCCTTCACGTCGTAGCCCCAGCGCATCACATAGAAGCGCTTCGCCGGATCCGTCGGCAACTCGATGTCCCTGGCGAAGAAGGCCCCAAGCCCCAGTCTTCGCATCAGAGCCTTGCCGTCGGGGTAGACCCCGAGCCCAGCGTAAGCGCTGCCCTCCCCCTTGAAGACGACCTTTCCCTGACCTTTGCCGAAGACCACGTCTTTGCCGGCGTCGCCGGAAAGGGCGATGTCCCCGATCTCGATCGCGGTATTCGGAAAGGCCGTGTTCGTGGCCAGCGCCCTGGCGAGCGCCGGATCCTTCGGCGCGGTGGCCACGAGACCGACCGCGGCGTTTCCCCCGAGCAGGTCCTTGTTTCGAGTGAACTTCACTAAAGAGTCGGCCATGACTCGTCCTCCCTGGTTTCTCACACGCCGCGTCGAGCACGTCACTGTGATGTGATCACAAGGATACCAAGACTCA
>CAYPBC010000343.1:0-3317 GCA_964408845.1 uncultured Thermoanaerobaculia bacterium | reverse complement strand
CCAGGGGTTATGCCTTACTGGACGATATCGAGAATCGGCTGGCCGCGATCAGACCCGAGATCGATGGTCTGCTCGAGCGCCGCGACCATGCCGAGGCCGGATCCGATCGCCAGGTGATCGAACACAGATTGGCGGAGCTCGAGGCGGAGTACGAGATGGCCGAACAGGAGCGGATGGCGATCGGGCTCGCGATCACTGGTTTTACCATCCTGTCACCCGAGTCCCGGGCGCGGGGGGTGGTCCGAGATGCGATCTGGCAAGATATTAGCGAGCATATCGCTGTCGGCAACCTCTACCGGGCGCGGGCGGAAATCCAATTTGCCCTGCGCTACTTCGAACAGGGCAACCTCTTTGGATACAGCGAGGACGATCACCAGGCTCTCGAGGAAGAGTTCGTAATGGTCGAACGCGAGATCGAGGCGGCAGAGCGTGCAACGGCGGCTGCAGCCGGAACCGCTGGAGGCGCGAAGTGATGAGGCGATCGATCGCCGCCGTCGTGATCATCGCGGCCGGGGCGACGACACCGGCATGCGATCGGGGTGGCGCGGTCGGAGAACTCGCGGCCCCCTCTCTCGAGGAGCTCGCCTCGGCCACCTACATCGGAATCTATGACGAGGCCGTCACCCTCGTCGATGGCCGATGGGAGGGCGAGCCGTTTGTCGAGGGCGGCGCCTCGAGACCGAGCGCCGGGCTGGTCGACCACTTCGCCCCGGCGGGGGACCTCGATGGTGATGGCCGTGAGGAGACGATAGTGCTGCTGTGGGAGAGCTCGGGCGGTTCGGGCACCCACCTCTACCTGGCGGTCACGGGGCGCCGCAATCGCGACATCGTGAATCTCGGAACGGCCCTGGTTGGCGATCGGGTGCAGGTACGCCGCGGCCGTATCGCCGATGGCCGCATCGAGCTCGACGTGGTGCAGGCTGGTCCCGAAGATGCCATGTGCTGTCCCTCGCAGCTCGCCACCCGCCGCTGGGCCCTGGGTGAGGGCGCCCTCGTCGAGGGCGAGGTGACGGTCACCGGCGCCCTGTCGCTCGAAAGCCTGTGGGGCCCCGAATGGGTTCTCTCCGAGCTCGGCCGGGGTGAGCCGGTTCCGGACGTCGCCGAAATCATGATCTCGTTTCACGATGACAAGGTGACCGGCACGAGCAGCTGCAACCGCTACTTCGCCGCGGTGACCGGCGAAGTAGCGGGAGAACTCGTTTTCTCGGGCATGGGCGCCACCCGGATGGCCTGCCCTGAGCCCGCGATGGATCTCGAGCGGCGCTATCTCAACATCCTCGCCGGCGCCTCGAGCTACAGCTTCCTGGGCGGCCGGCTGGTGCTCGGCTGCGACACCGACAACGGGCCGGTAGCCTTGATCTTCACGCCCCGGGAAATCCCGACGGAGTTTCCCGGCTAGGCGTTGACAAGGCTCCCACGTCAGCCTATATTCCATATATGGAGGCGTATATGGAGCTTTCGAAGAAAACCACAATCCTCTTCCCGCCGGATCTTCACCGGCGTCTGGCTCGTCTGGCAGCGCTGCGCAGGATGAGCCTTGGCGATCTCGTCCGCAAGGCGTGCGAGCGGGAGTACGGTCTTGCCTCTCGCGAGGAACGGCTGGCCGCGGTACGGGAATTGGCGGCACTGAGCCTCCCGATCGGTACGCCCGAGGAGATGGCCCGCGAGTCGGTGCCGCGGCCCGAGGAGCTGATGCCGTGATCCTGGTGGACGCCAACATCCTCATGTACGCCGCGGGTGCGGTGCATCCAAACAAGGCGCCGAGCGTGCTATTGCTCGAGAAGGTAGCCGATGGATCGATCGATGCCACCCTCGACGCTGAGGTCCTGCAAGAGGTGCTCCACCGCTACCGTGCTATCAACCGCTGGACGGATGGCAGCAAGGTCTATGACGACGCTCGTCGAATATTCGGGATGGTCGTGCCGATCACGACAGAGATCCTCGACCACGCCAGGGTCCTCCTCGATGAACATGACGGAATCAGCGCGCGCGATGCTCTCCACGCGGCAGTGGTTACGGTCCACGACCTTGACGCCTTGTGCAGCTATGACCGCGGCTTCGATGAAATCCCGAGCGTTCGCAGGGTGGAGCCGGGGGCCGTGTAGAATGAGCGAGCGTAACTGATAAGAGAATTCACGGAGGTCCGAATGAAACGTTTTCTGATCCACTGGCTGGTCATCGCCCTCGCCCTGTGGGTGACCGCTTACATTCTGCCCGGTGTCGACATCGAGTCCACCCAGGCCCTCGCCATCGCTGCCGTCGTACTGGGGTTGATGAACGCCCTCGTCCGTCCGATCCTGACCATTCTCACGCTGCCCATCACCATTCTCACCCTCGGCCTCTTTTATCTGCTGGTCAACGGTTTCACCTTCTTTCTGGTGACAAAGATGGTGTCCGGCTTCGGGGTCTCGAGCTACTGGTGGGCGGTGCTCGGCGCCCTGGTGGTCAGCGTCATCTCGTCGTTCGTCGGCAATTTTTCCGACAAGGACTGAGCGGCACTACCTCCTGTTTCACTTACTCTCTAGCCACGTGCTGACGGCGTCGACGGTCTTCTTCGAAATCGCCGGCACCTGGCATCCGGGCGCCGGGTAACCGACCGGGAAGAGGATGTAGGGACGTTCGCTCTCGGGGCGCTCGAGGATGCGGCTCAGAAATCGCATCGGTTGAGGGGTGTGGGTGAGGGTGGCGAGCCCCATCTCATGCACGGCGCTGATGAAGAGCCCGCAGGCAATGCCGACGCTCTCGTTTACGTAGTAGTTGGCGCCCTTCGTGCCGTCGGAATCGAGCAGGTAGATCTGCTTGAAGACCACGACCAGCCAGGGGGCGGTCTCGAGGAAGGGTTTCTGCCACTCGGTGCCGAGCGGCGCGAGCGAGGCCAGCCACGCCTCTGAGGCCCGCCCACCCTCGTAGAACTCCCGCTCCTCGGCCTCGGCGCCACGGCGGATCTCGGCCTTGATGGCCGGGTCCGACACCGCCACGAAGTGCCACGGTTGGCGGTTGGCGCCGGACGGCGCAGTGTTGGCGGCGGCGATGGCGGTCTCGATGAGCTCTCGCGGCACCGGGTCGGGTGCGAAATCACGCACCGAGCGACGCCGTGCGAGACTCTCGACGAGGGCGCGGCCGCGGGCGGCCATCTCCTCCTCCGGCAGGCGCTCGAAGGCAAGCGGCACGGGTTGGTAAGGGGAATCATCCATGGCCCGAGGATACAGGTGCAACGCCGGCCACAGTAGGCACCCGGTGTGAAGATCGGGTTAGCGTAACTCCCGGACAGCTCCACCCCAGGCGCCCGATCCGAGATCCTCGACCACAACGGCGAG
>CAYPBC010000342.1:0-3324 GCA_964408845.1 uncultured Thermoanaerobaculia bacterium | reverse complement strand
CTCCGTAGACCGTGCGTCGCAGCGCCGCCAATTCATCGATGTCCCCGGAAAGCACGTAGGGCAAACCGCACGCACCATAGGAGAAGACCTCGTTGGCCTCCACCACCGTGATCGACCACTCCGGCTGCAGACGACGCAACCGGCACGCGCAGCGAAGACCGGCGGCGGAAGCACCAACGATGACGATTCGTTTACTCATTTTTCAACGCGCTTCCCGTCCCGAGAGGATGCCACCATTCTTCAACGCGCTTCCCGAGAGGTGCCAGGCACGCCGATTCGCGGCGAATCGGGATGCCAGGCACCCCCGCCGCACATCTGAGGGGGCGGGTGGGCGGCATTCCTATTTCCTATTTCCTAATTCCTAATTCCGAATTCCTAATTTGCCTTCAATTGTCCTCTGATCTCGAGCGCGATCTTGTACAGCCCGGTGAGGACCAGGGCGCCGATGGCGTAGATGGCGATACTGATCATGAGCTCCGGCGCGGTCGGCCAGTAGTGGACGACCTTGCCAAAGGGATTCGGTACGAAACCGGCAATCACCATGCCCAGCCCCTTGTCGATCCACAGTGAGAGGACCACCGCCACACAGCCAAAGCGCAGCCACGTGTAATTACCGCGGGTTTTGGGGTTGATCAGCACGATCAGCGATGCGATCGCCAGGATCGATGACGCCCACATCCACGGTGCCAGGGTGTTCTCACCGTCAAGACCCATGAACAGGAATTGAAAGTGGGCCACATGCTCGGGGATGCCGCTGTAGAGCGCGGTGAAGAGCTCCATGAGTACAAAGAAAACATTGATCGTCATGGCGTATGTGACGATCTTGGCCAAGGTGTCAATGGCCTGCTTGCCCGGATCGAATGTCGAGACCCTGCGTACGAAGAAAGCGAGCAGGATCAAAATGGCCGGACCCGCGGAAAATGCCGAGGCCAGGAATCGCGGCGCCAAAATCGCGGTCAACCAGAACGGACGCCCCCCGAGACCCGCATACAGAAATGCGGTCACGGTGTGGATCGACACCGCCCATGGAATGGAGAGCAGGATGATCGGTTTGAGCCATCGTGGCGGTGGCTCTTCGCGCCGTTCTGATGAAAGTGTGAAATGGCTGATGACGATGTTGAGCACCAGATAGCCGCCAAGGGCAATAGTGTCCCAGAACATCATCGAGTGCAGCGTCGGGTAGAGAAAGACGTTGAGGATGCGGTTCGGCATGCCCATGTCGACAAAGATAAAGAGCATGCACATGATGACCGCGGGGATGGCGAGGAACTCACCAAGAATCGTCATCTTGCCAAATGCCTTGTAGTCGTGGAGGTAGTACGGCAGGACCACCATCACCGCCGACGCGGCAACCCCAACCAGGAATGTGAACTGCGCAATGTAGAGTCCCCACACAACATCGCGGCTGAGACCGGTGATGGTCAGCCCCTCGCTGAACTGCCAGAACCAGCACGCCACACCGCCGCCGATAATGACCAACAGGGCAAAGATCCAGGACCAATACACCCGGGAGCCCGAGAGAGCCTTCTCAAGCATGACCACCCTCCTCCCCAAAGACCTCCGCCGCCGGTGCAAACTCCTGCAGGGTGCGCGGGTCTTCGACGATGTAGTAAACCTCGGGTTGGGTGCCGAGCCCCGGCTTGCGTCGGATGGTCATATGCTCGGCGAGCAGCCGTCTGACCTTTGAGTCGGGATCGTTGAGGTCGCCGAACACCATCTCATCGTTGTCACAGACCTCGACGCAGGCCGGCTGCTCGCCGCGCGCCAACCGCTCGTCGCAGAAGGTGCATTTCTCGACCACGCCGCGCATCCGGGTCGGATACGTGCTCGTGATCTCGGCCAAATTCGGCGCCTTTCTGGGATCTTTCCAATTAAAGCTGCGCGAGCCGTACGGGCAAGCGACGATGCAGTACCGGCAGCCGATACAGCGGTGCCAGTCCATCATCACCACACCGTCCGAGGCCCGCTTCCAGGTCGCCTGTGTCGGGCAGACCCGAGTGCACGGCGGGTTGTCGCAGTGGTTACACAGGAGAAGCGTTGGTTTGCCCTTGAGATCTTCGCGGAGGTAATGAAACTCCTGCGAGTGGAAGGCGGCCTCAAATTCCTCGGTCCAGATCCACTTGACCTCGTTCTTGGGGTCGTCCGCAAAATCGGGCACGTTGTGGACCCGGTGGCAGGCATCGGTGATCTTGTCGAGCAGTGCGTCGTCCCTGGCAAACTTGCGCAGATCCACGACCAGCGCCAGGCGTTTGCCTTCGGTCGCGGGCGGTTCGTGTTCCTCGGACGCCCTCGTCCTGTTGGCAACGGCGGTGGAACCTGCAACACCGGCCACTGACAGACCGGCAAACTTGAGGAATCCTCGTCTGCTGTTCTTCATCACTGGGCCTCCTCTGGAATCACGTGGCAGCCCCAGCAGTACGGATCGACCGCCGCGTACGTATGACAGGCATCGCAGAACTGGTCCTTTTTCGAGTGACAGTCCAGACAGGTTTCGGAGAGGCTCATGGTGTAGGTCTTGCCTGACAGCTCGGAGGTGTAGGTGCGGACATCGTCGCGCACTACTGTGTCTCGCCACTGGTCCAGAAGATCCATGTGGTTTGCCCGCATGTACTCGGTGGCCTCGACACACTCGGTCGAGCCGTTTGCAGGCTTTGGGAGCTCCGGTGCGTCCGGCGGTGCCGCGCTCAGCGCGTTGTACCACAGGGGTGAGGTCGCGAGAACCACGAAGACGGCGAGGCCGGCGACGATCTTGCCGGTGTCATACATCGTCCTATTCCTCCTTCTCGGGCACCAGGGGTTCACCACGAAGGTCGGTGGTGCGTTCGTTTTCGCCCTCCATGATGAGGGCGTTGCCGACCATCTCGTGGATACCACTCACATCGACACCCGGCGCCCAGTAGTCGCACAGGGGCGGCAAGGTCGCGCGGTCGATGGCGCAGATACAGGCCAGGCGGTTGACATCGTTGTGGTCGCGCACCCAGCGCACCGCATTACCCCGCGGCAGACCGCCGCGCATGCGCATCTCCATGTTCTCGTCATTCCCCAGACCCGCGCCGCCCGCACAGCAGAAGGTATTTTCACGGATGGTGTTTTCGGGCATCTCGTAGAAGTGGTTGCAGACGTTCTCGATCACATACCGCGGTTCCTCGAGGAAGCCCATCGCCCGCGCCGGGTTGCATGAGTCATGGAAAGTGACTCGGAGATTGTCGTTGCGGCTCGGATCCAGCTTGAGCTTGTTGTTGTGGATGAGATCAGAGGTGAACTCGCAGATGTGGGTCATCTTGGTTGAGGCGGCGTTTTCAAAGACCGTGCCGGTGATCGGAG
>CAYPBC010000341.1:0-3337 GCA_964408845.1 uncultured Thermoanaerobaculia bacterium | reverse complement strand
TTACAGTGAGCTTTACGGTGCCCGAGGGTATGTCGACCAGCGCCTGGGCGGGCGTAGTGCCATCGGATGTGCCCCACGGAAGCGAGGCCACCAACGATCAGCACGATTTGCAGTACCGATACCTGGGCGGGAACACGTCCGGCACGTTGAGCTTCAACGCTCCTGAACAGCCCGGCTCGTACGACATCCGACTCCACGACACCAGCGGCGGCGGCACCGAGATCGCCTCCGTGACCTTTACTGTGGGGTAGGCATATAACCCGCTTTTCTCACCAGTTTTCTGTTACGGCCGACGATGCACCACCCAGCGGGGTTAACTCGTCTCGCGTTGCTCGATAAACTGTCAAGTGCGCCTCCGCGCCCCTCAGGTCGAGCCACGAAACCTGGTGAGAAATACGAGCTAACTCGATAGCGATGCGATTCCTCGCTCGCTAGTCGGACGCGTCGATCCGCTCGAGCATGTACTGGCGATCCGCCTGCTCCATGAGCAAACCCGTGATCCTGCCATCCGAGTCTCGCCTGGCCGTGAAGCGGCCGGCGATGCAACGAAGGAAGAAGACGTCCTCCGAGCTGGCATAGAGCCGAAATCTCCGCGCCTGCCCTGCCACCGGCCAGAAAAACAGGAAGCCGTCCTCCACGGTGATTTGCACGGCCCTCAAGGTGCTCTTCGATCCTCGGTAGGTACCGTTGACAGCTGCCGCGGAAGCGGGGGAAATCGCCACCGCCGCGGCGGTCTTGTGGTCCACTTTTGGGGCCTGCATCAGCTGATCGGCAATCTCCGCGACATCGTAGTAGTGGTTCCCCTTGTCCAACTCCGCCTTCAGGTTCAGTACGACGCCGTGCTCGTCCCCGGCGCCGACAAATACGTGGATTTCGCCCTCACGCAGATCGTAGATGTTGGAGTAGCGAGTCTGAAATCGCCCCTGCAGACGGCAGGCGGAGAGAATATCGGCGAATCCGTCAACGCTGATGTCCGCCCCGGTCCGCAGCATGCGATTCGCCGTCTCTGCCCTCGCGCCGATCGTTTGCACGCTGGTATCGGACCGCCAGACTCGCAGCCGTCCATCCTCAAAACCGACGATGGCCGAGCGCCCGTCCCTGTCCACCAGCATCATGCGGGCCGCGGCAAAGCCGTCGATGTTGAACGAGGCGCACAAGGTCAATGCTTCGTCGACGGTGGACGCTTCCTCCAGGATCTTCTCACTGATGTTCTCGAAGAAGTCCGGGAGATCCGGCGATCGTTTCCATCCGGTCGCGTAGCCGGCTACCCAGTCGAAAAAGAGACCCTGGTCGTTCATGCCACCCTGGGCCCAACCGTTGATATAGCCGAACAGGATCCTTCCGAACGCGCCCTCCTGCGGCACCAGGAACCAAACGCGGGTCGGGAAGTCCATCCCGTCCTCGTTGTTGCCCACCAACGTCCGTCCGTCGTGTGTCGCCTTGAAGATGGTGCACGGCTCGATCAGGCCCACCGAGAGGGCGACAACCAACAGCATCATGACGACCCGCTGCACGGAGTTCCTTCTTCCAGTCGGATCCCGGTAGGATCCATCTCTCACACCGTTTTCATTGAGCGATCGTGCGCACCACATCTCACAACAGCTATCCGGCCACGCGACGAAAGCTGGCGAGATATTCCGACAGGCATTGTCGCATGGGTGCCCCATCGTCTGTCATTACGGACCGCCTCATCTCGTCCCGCGGGCAAGGAGCTCATTTGAGAGAAACCTCGGCACCGTCACATCAGGCGCAGGGATCGCCTCCGATCTGCCACAATCGCGCCACGGATTGAAGCCAAAGTGTAGCCATGGACCACTCGCCTCGACCACGACGCTGCCCACCCCTACCGAAAGATCTCTCTGAAGCTCCGCGATTGCCGGCCGTGGTGGCCGGGTCGGCGACGGCGTCGGGAGAGCTGCTGCTGATCAACCCGTTCTACCCCAAAGACCCGTGGGGCAGCTTCGGCAAACACGTGCTCACACCGAGCCTGGCTTTGACCTCGATCGGCGGAGCGACGCCGCACGAATGGCGCGTCCGTGTGTGGGACGAGAACCTGCTCCAGGGCGTGCCGCCGGTGGACCCGGTGCCAGAGGTCGTCGGGATCACGGTGCACATCACCTTTGCTCGCCGAGCCTACGAGCTGGCACGTTGGTACCGCCTTCATGGCTCTGTTGTCGTTCTCGGGGGACCGCATGTGACGGCGTGCCCCGGGGAGGCCGAGCAGCACGCAGACGCGGTCGTCGTCGGCGATGGCGTTTCGGTGTGGCCGCAGGTGCTCCACGACGTGCGACATGGAAAGTTGAAACGGCGGTACAGGGGCTCGTACTACACGCCAGATTACCGGAGCAGTCCGCCACCTCGGCGCGATCTGCTCGATCGTGATTGCTTCCTCACCACCTCGAGCGTGATTGCGACCCGTGGCTGCCATAACCGCTGCGACTTTTGCTTCCTGGCTGTCGATGAGCTCGACATGCCGTTCCAGATGCGCGATGTGCAGCAGGTGATCGACGACATCCTGGTCGAACGCCAACCTTACACCGTGTTCATCGACAACAACCTCGGCTCGAATCGGCATTTCCTACGGCGTCTGTGTGCGGCGCTCCGGCCCCTCGGCACCATTTGGAGCGCCGCGACCAGCCTCGACGTGACCGACGACCCCACGTTGGTGCGCGAAATGGCCCTGTCCGGCTGTACGGGTGTGTTCGTCGGCTTTGAATCCCTCACGGATGCCAATCTCGTTGACGCCGGCAAACGCACCCCGCCACCTTCCGACTATGCGCGGCGGGTGTTCCTTCTCCAGGACAACGGCATCCAGGTCAACGGTAGCTTCGTGCTCGGTTTCGACCACGATCGGCCCGACGTATTCGAGCGCCTGGTGGCTTGGATCGAAGACGTTCGCCTCGAGTGCGCGACCTACCAGATCCTCACCCCGTACCCGGGCACACCACTGTATGCCCGGCTCGAGGCCGCAGGCCGCCTCCTGCACTCGAACTGGGATCTGTACGACACGGCTCACTGTGTCTTTCGCCCCCGGCACATGGGTCCGGAGGAACTCGAGGCGGGATATAGCTGGTGTTATGAGCGCACCTTTTCGCCGCTCTCGGTGTGGCGGCGGCGCCCGCGGCAGCTCGGTGCAGTGCCGCCATACCTTGCAATGACCGCCCTCTACAAATGGAGCAATCGGCTGTGGCCGCTACTCATTCGCCACCGGCTGGTCGGTCCGGCGTGGCGGCCGCTGGTCCAGTTGTCGCGCCTACGACACCTGCGCCTCCGGCGGCAAATGGCCACGGCACTCCCATCTGCGATCTTAGCCCGCACTTCTCACCAACCTTCTGCT
>CAYPBC010000340.1:0-3338 GCA_964408845.1 uncultured Thermoanaerobaculia bacterium | reverse complement strand
GGTCGACGGCACCGACGAGAGCTTGCTCTAGGAGGGGGCGTCGGCCGAGGCCGCGGGCACGGCCCGCGGACGGCGGGCGCGATTTCGGTAGTCAGCCGCTGGGTTCTAACTCGATCTCGGTGGCGCCGGTGCCGCCGAAGTGCTGCGGGGGATGGCGGAAAGAGCGAACCGCGGGGTGAGAGCGGCAGACATCCGCCACCATCTTCCGCAGGACGCCCGCACCGTGGCCATGCACAATCCGTATCGACGGCGCCCCCGCGGTCATGGCCTGGTCGAGAAAACGTTCGAGATCTTCCCGCGCTCGCTCGCTGTCGAAACCGATGAGATTGAGCTCACGAGGTGTGTCCTCGGCCGATTCCACCCGCACCCTGGCGCGCGGCGCCGGCGGGGGTGACCCGATCGCCACGAGTTCTGAAACCGGGACCCACAACCGTTTGTCAGACACCTCCACCTGGGCCTGGCTGCCACGAATCTCGCGGAGGACTCCCTTCCCGCCCAGGGCCATCCGGACCCGCGCGCCCGCCAGCAGCTCCTCAGGCTGCCCCCCGGCCTCGCCCTCCCCGGGTATCTCGAGCCGCAGAGCCTCATCACGCAGCTTCTGCAGCCGTCGCCGACCCAGCGTCTCATGTTCCTCGGTCGCCTTCCTCAGTCTGGCGATGGTCTTGTCGAGGCGCGTCTTTGCGCGCCGCCGAAGCTCTTCACGCTCGGTCGCGAGCTTCTCGGGCAGCTCGCGGCGCTCGTTTTCGAGCTTTTCGAGCTCGCGCTGCGCCCGGCGATGTACGTCCTCGGCCTGTTGCTGCTGCCGTTGGACCTCTGCCCGTTCCGCCTCCAGCTCCTGCTCCCGCGTCTCGAGGCGACGCAGCCAACGCTCGAGCTCGAGATGGTCGCCGCCGAGCAACTCGCGCGCACGGTCAAGCACAGTCTCGGCAACCCCCATGCGGTGGGCGATCTCGAGAGCCCGCGACCTGCCCGGCCGCCCCATGCTCAGCGTGTAGGTCGGACGCTCGGAATCCTCGTCGTAGTCCACGGCCGCGTTGTCCATGCCCTCGGCTCCCTGGGCAGCGAGGGCGATGGCCGCCAGGTGGGTGGAAACAATCGTGACCCCACCCCGACTGTTGAGCTCCTCGACAAGAGCGCATCCGAGCGCCGCCCCTTCAAGGGGATCGGTGCCGGCGCCGAGCTCGTCAAAGAGAACCAGCGTCCGACCGTCAGTCTCGTCGAGGAGGCGGGCTGTCGCCGCCATCGCGCCCGAAAAGGTCGACAGATCCGAGCCCACGTCCTGCTCGTCACCAATGTGACACCAGATCCGGTCGAACGCGGGAATGGAGGTTCCCTCCTCGACCGGCAGAGGGATGCCGCGCTCACACATCAGGACCATCAGACCGAGGGTCTTGAGGACGATCGTCTTGCCGCCGGCGTTTGGGCCCGACACCACGAGGGTCCGCACGCCCTCAGGCAGGCTGAAGTCCAAGGGCACCACCTGGTGTTCCGGATCCCGCCGCTCGGAATCCCCGAAGATCTGAAGACGGAGGCTGTGGAGACGCTCGTCGAGGAGCGGGTGGCGTCCCGCTCGCACGACAATGTCGCGACCCTCCCCCGGCATCACTATCCGGCCGTCAACGGCTCGTCCGAACAGGACCTTCGCCTGGATGGCATCGAGCTCGCCCAACACCTCGACGGCGCGACTGAGATCGTCCCTTGCCTCGGCGAAGAGACCGATGATCTCGCTCAGGATGCGCTGGATCTCCCTGCGTTCTCCTGCGATCGTCGAAGTCAATCGATTGTTGAGTTCCACCACGGGGAATGGCTCGACGAAGGACGTCGCCCCGCGTGCGGACACATCCAGCAGCAACCCGTCGAGTTGGGACCGCGCCGACGAACGTACCGGCAGACAATATCGATCTCGGCGCATCGTCGGCGGCGCGTCGGTCACCACATCACGGTGCGCGCGTCGAGTGCTTTCCAATTCGCTCACCACATCGACGCGGATTCGCGCCAGCTCACGACGCAGTCGGGCGAGCTCGGGCGATGCGTTGTCGGCGATGGTGCCGTCGCGGGCGAGGCGAGGCGCCACCGCCGCCACCAGGGCGGTTGTGTCGGGGAGCCGGTGCGCAAGCTCTTCGAGAAGATCGTTCTTCGATGCTGCGAGCCGACGGCGCACCGCCGCCACCCGGCGCGCCAGGGTCAGCAGCGATACGAGATCGCGGGGTTCGGCGGGGGGAGGGGCATCCGGCTCGAGCCACCCAACGGCTTCGTCCACGCCGGTCAGGGCAAGTGCATCGTCCTCATCGATGAGCTCGTGGACTGCTTGACTGAGGCGAGCCGCGCGGAATCCATCGGCATCATCTTCGAACGGCGCTGCAAGCCCCTCGACAAAAGAGCGGCCTACGTCCGTCCGGGCGTAGGCCGCGACAAGTCTGAGAATTTTGTCGAACTCGAGCTCTGTAGCGACCGAGCGATTCACCGGGTTTAACCCATACTTCTCACCGAAATCTTAGAGCAGGCCGGCTCGACGCTGCTTCGCCAACTTGCGAAGCATTTTCTTGCGGGCCTGGATCATTTCGCGCTTGCGTCGGTCAGACGGCTTCTCGTAGAAGCGACGTCGCTTGACCTCGGAGAGGATGCCGGACTTTTCGCACTTTCGTTTGAAACGGCGCAGTGCTGCTTCAAATGACTCGTTGTCACGCACTATGACACCTGTCGGCATTAAGCTCACCCCCTCTCGGTGCGAATTACGCCCGCGGCAGAGCCGCCCGTCGACGCGCACTCATGGACGGGAAGGATAGCAGCACCCGCGTTTGTCGTCAATCGTCCGCGGATGCGAGGTATTAGGTATTGGGTATTAGGTATTAGCTGGCGAATTGTCGCTATTGAACATATTGGCAAAAAAACGCGCCCCGAAGGACGCGTTGTGGTCGAAATAACAATGCCGGATGAAGGCTAACTGCTAATACCTAATACCTACTACTCCACGACCTTCATCTTTACCGCGTCGAAGTTCTTGTTGTACACCTTGCTGATTTTCATCTTGAAGTAGATCGCCGCGGCCCCGCCCTCCTTCTTTCGATAAAGCCAGGTTTCCACACCCTGCTTTTCGTTCCGCTGGATATTTTGGTAGTACGGGTATCCGACGATCTCCTTGACCTCATCCATGACCATGTTTTTCTTGACGAGATCGAAGCGCTCCCTGGTGATAAACCGCATTTCCTGGAGGGTTGCGACCTCGTCCGTCAGCGGCTGGTACGGCGGCAGGTCGAGCGAGTCGAAATAACTCGCGGCAGCTTCCAGCTGGCCGATGGCCTTCTTGTAGTCGCCCGCTTGGATGATCGTGTCTCTGG
>CAYPBC010000339.1:0-3350 GCA_964408845.1 uncultured Thermoanaerobaculia bacterium | reverse complement strand
CCTGCTGCTTTTCGACCTCGGCGCGCACCTCTTCCATGTCGAGCTCCCGCACCTTGTCCATGAGCTCGTCGAGGGCTTCCGCCGGCAGCATCCCAGGCTGGCCGAAGATACCGATGCCCTCGCGGAACACCACCATTGTCGGGATGGACTGGATCTGAAACATCGCCGCCAGCTCCGATTGCTCCTCGGTGTTGCACGAAGCGAACACCGCGTCCTCGTGTTTTTCCGCGGCCTGCTCGAAGATCGGCTTGAAGGTCTGGCACGGTCCGCACCAGGGGGCCCAGAAGTCGATCACCACAATGTCATTATTGTTGATCGTGTCGTCGAGGTTCGTCTGCGTTAGTTGCGTGACTGCCATGTGAGTCTCCTTTGTCGATGATCCGCGGATCATCGGTTCGAGTCTGATTTACGTTCAACTACATAACCATTCAAGAATATTCTAATACACTTGCTTTCATTTGTCAAGACCTTCCGTGTGGTTACAGTTCTACCTGAGATGGAGATGAGCGGTTCTGCGGCGGGAGGTTGGTGCAGATCGCAGGTGAGAATCGCTCGTTTCAGGATTCAGTTGACGTCGTCGTCGTGATTCACTTCAACGACAAAGTCGGGCAATCGATAGCGTCCGCCCTCCGGCAGGGCGTCGAACCCGTCGGGCTCGTGCTCCTCGGCGATAGCAACCAGCTCTCGGACGCCGGC
Organism: uncultured Thermoanaerobaculia bacterium; assembly: GCA_964408845.1. Classification (GTDB taxonomy): domain Bacteria; phylum Acidobacteriota; class Thermoanaerobaculia; order Thermoanaerobaculales; family Sulfomarinibacteraceae; genus Sulfomarinibacter. Next base: position 2,654 of record CAYPBC010000339.1, on the reverse strand, counting down.
CGGCAGTTCCTGGAGGAAGCGTGACGACTCGACGATCGTGTCGATGCGGTAGCGATCGCGCGCTATCTCGGGGCGTACGAGGAAGAGCCGGTCTCGGGCCCTGGTCACGGCGACGTAGAACAAACGCCGCTCCTCCTCTTCGTCGTCCGCCCTGAAGCTTGGGAAACGGCCCTCTGCGAGCCAGATGACGAACACTGCCCGCCACTCGATGCCCTTTGCCTGGTGGACGGTGGACAGGGTGAGCATCTCGTCCGGCGGGCCGGCAACTGCATCCTCTCCGGAAAGATCGTTGAAGAGGCTGACCTCGGCGAGAAAGGCGTTGACATCGGGATAGCCGTCCCCAAACAAGGCGAGTTGCTCGAGGTCCTCGAGGCGGGAGCCGGCGTTCTCGAGGTGGGAGCGCACCCACTGTCCATAAAATGAGTCTACGATTGTGCGAATCGCCTCCCCGGGGCGACCGAGCTGCTCGGGAGCGGCGAGCTCGGCCACCAGCCCCTTCAGCTCAATCAGGGAAGCGAGCGGGGCGCGCGGGAGGCCGAGCGCCTCGGGCTCGAGGTCCAGAAGGCGACGGAGCCCGTCAGAACCGCCAAGCCTCTCCCACACCCGAGCCGCTAACCGAGGTCCGAAGCCGTCTCGGAGCTTGATGACGCGGGCGAAGGCGATCTCGTCGCGCGGGTTGTCGATGAGCCGGAGGTGGGCGAGCACGTCCTTGACGTGGCGGTGCTCGAAAAAGCGTAGACCAGAACGGACGCGAAATGGGATGTTGCGCCGGGCAAGCTCGACCTGGAGGTCGAGCGAGTGGGCATGGTTCCGATACAGCACCGCCATGTCCTCGAGCTCGAAACCCTCTTCGTGGAGGGCCAGGAGCTCATCCGAGACGTGCGCTGCCTGGACCTCGGGTGTTGGTACCGCCACCTCCTGAGGCAGTCCGCCGCCCGTACGGACCGGACGCAGCACTTTCTTGAACTGTCTGGCGTTGTGTTCGATGGATGCGTTGGCAAGCTGGAGAATGGGCGGAAACGACCTGTAGTTCGTTTCGAGCCGAAATACCGCGCAATCCTGGTGGCGCTCTGGGAAACCGAGGATGTTCTCGAAGTCCGCTCCTCGAAAGGCATAAATGGACTGCGCGTCATCACCGACCACCATGACGTTGCGTTCGGGCCCGAGCATGGCATCGACGATATCCGCCTGCAGACGATTCGTATCCTGGTACTCATCAACGAGAATGTGACTGAACTGCTTCCTCAGCTCCTGCCGCGCCCGCGGGAATCGGGTCAGAAGAAGCAGCCAGTTGAGCAACAGATCGTCGAAGTCCATGAGGTCGGCGGTCCGTTTGCGTTCGAGATACCGCTTGAAGACATCGGCGATCATTCCGCCCTGGTCGAGGAACTGCGGTGCACGATCGGTGAGCACCTGTTCGAGGTCGCGGCCGGTGTTGATGACAAAGCTGTAGAGATCGACCAGAAGGCGCGGTCTCGGCATCCGTCGACTTGGCGCCTCGGGACTGACGTCGGCCAGGGCCGCGCCCATAAGCTCGGTCGAATCCTCGCGGTCGAGAATCGAGAATCGGGGAGTGTAGCCGAGCATCTCGGCGTACCGCCGGAGGATTCGATGGCCGGCCGAGTGGAAGGTGCCTCCGGTAACCCTCGAGGTCCCGCGTTGAACCAGGTCGTCAACGCGGCTCATCATTTCCCTCGCCGCTTTGTTGGTAAAGGTGAGGAGCATGATTCGATCGGGCGATACCCCGTCTTCGATCAGCCGGCAGGTTCGGTAGACCAGGGTTCGAGTCTTGCCGGTGCCGGCGCCGGCGAGAACCAGCATTGGCCCGCCGGGGTGCATGACCACCTCGAGCTGCTGTGGGTTGAGCTCGTCTTCGTAGTGCACTCGATAGCGCGTTTGTCGATCCCGGCCGGCCCCGTGTTTCATGGCAGGCAGAGGGGGCCGAAGGTGCAGCGGTCGAAGGACAGGGAGAGACCCTTGCCGTAGAGCAGGAGCGTCGCCTGGAGCTGCGCTCCGGAGTCGAGAAGAACCTCAACCGCGGATGTGAAGGGGGCCGGTACCCGGAGCTCGATGTCTTCGGATGTCCCGGTGTCGATCGCCGACGATAGGGCCCAACCGAGGGCCGAGACCGCGGCCTCCTGGGTGTTCCCGGCCACCGGTCCCACCTGATTCCGGCCGCCGTACGCGTACGCTGCGATGCGTTCTCCCTGGCGCACAAAGGCTGCCCGGAGCTGCCGCTCCTTGAGCCAGAACGCGTGGTCCACATCGCGGGTGATGTTTCGGGTGACACGATCGATGCGGTCGAGGTCGGCCTGGCCGCGACGATTGAGGAGATCGTTGGTGACGTCTCTTCCGGGTAGCAATCGGGTCAGCGTGGATGCCAGCTTTCCGGCTGTATCAACCGACATGCTAAACAGGTAGACCGGCGTCACAGGCTCGAAGCCGTGTCTGAGAAGCGTTGCCTGGATGCGGGGCTCGGTCGGGACGATGGCGAGGAACTCGCGGGCGCCGGACTTCTCGCCGTAGGCCAGCACTCGTGACAGCAACGCGTCTCCTGCGCCGTGCCCCTGGTGTTGGGGGAGGACCCAGAGCTCGGAGAGAATGCACTGCCGCGAGCGGACGTGGGCTGCGCCGAACCCGAGGGTCTCCTCACC
>CAYPBC010000338.1:0-3379 GCA_964408845.1 uncultured Thermoanaerobaculia bacterium | reverse complement strand
AGTTCAAGGTCACCCGGACCATTCAGCGTCTCAACCGGATCATCCACCGCAGCCGCATGGCGACCAAGTTCGTGTCGCTGTTCCTGGCCGAAATCAGTCTCGACGGGACGATCATCCACTGCAATGCCGGACACCCCGCATCCCTGCTTGTCCGCGTCGACGGAACGGTGGTCCATCTCAGAACCGGCGGCATGATCCTGGGACCGAATCCGGACGCCCGCTACGCGATCGGCATTGACACCTTCAACCCGGGGGATCTGCTGGTGCTGTACACCGATGGCATTACGGAGGCGACTGATGAGAACGACGAGGAGTATGGCGGCGACCGGCTGACGCACGCGGTGCGGGCGGCGCGCCACCTCGATCCCATTGCCATCGTCGACCGCGTCTTTTCCGATGTCGACGAGTTTTCGGCCGTTTCGCCGCCGATTGACGACCAGACTCTGGTCGTCGTCAAACGCCGAGTTGCCGATCCCGAGGAGATTCCCGCATGATGGATATGCGTTCCGCTGCGTTCTTCGATCTCGGGGGCTTCGCCCACGCGGATCTCCTGGAACCCGACGAGCCGGCGTGGTCGGCGCTCGGGCAGAGACTCGCGGACTACCTTGAAGATCGGAGCGATTGGGAGATCCTTGTCGAACTCCCGGCCGGCGTCCATGTGTTGGGGGACCGCATCTCGATTGCGCCGGGCTGCAGGATCGAACCGGGGGCGGTGATCGTCGGCCCGGCAATCCTCGACGAAGGGGTGGAGATCCGGACCGGGGCGTACATCCGGCAGAACGTGGTGCTTGCCGCAGGTAGCATGGTCGGCGCTCACAGCGAGGTCAAGGGGTCGATCCTCCTCCCCGGCGCCAAGGCGCCGCACCAAGCCTATGTGGGCGACTCCATCCTCGGCCGCGACGTCAACCTCGGCGCCGGCACGATTTGCTCGAACGTCAAGAATGTCGGCACAGAGGTCAGCTTCCGCGCCGGTGGCGAGACCATCCACACCGGGTTGCGAAAGTTCGGCGCCATTCTTGGCGATGGCTGCAAGACCGGCTGCAATACCGTGCTCAACCCGGGGGTGCTCATGGGCCCGGGCTCGGTCACCTACGTTAATGCCAGCGTTCGCAGCGGCTACTACCCCGCAGACACCCTTATCAAGGTCAGACAATCGCAGCAGATCACCGAGATGCGGAAATTGAGGCGATAGGGCTTGAAGCTTGAGGCGTGAGGCTTGAGGTCTCCCCCACTTGACTCCCCGCGGATTCGCGATCCTCAAGCCCCAAGCCCCAAGCCCCACGCCCTGAACGGGACTCGGACGCGGGATTCTGGCACACCGATTGCAGTCTCCAGGTGTGACTGGGAGGTGGACCATGCGAAAGGTCCTGATCGCGGGGTTGTTCCTCGTACTCGGCAGCGCGGCGATGGCCTCTGATGAGGACGACGCGACCTCGTTGAGCTACATCTCGTACCTCGAACGGTACGCCACGATTCTGCCCGCCAGCCAGGACGAGAGCCTCGAAGCGGCAATCAACATGCCGCTGGTGGCCGGGGACCGCGTGGACACCGCCCGCGAGGCGAGGATGGAAGTGGTCCTCGCAGATGGCAACACTGTATGGCTCGACGAGTACACGACCTTGAGCTTTGATGCGGTTGCCTTCAGCCGCGATGCCGAGGCCGAACGCACGGTGATTTTTCTGGCCGAAGGTACGATCATGGTCGAGGTGAGCGAGTTTGCCCTATCCTCCAAGCCAATGCGGATTGACAGCCGGGGCGCCACGGTCTACCTCGACGAGCGTGGCCTCTATCGCCTTCGGACTCTAACCGCCGGCGGGCTCACCCTCGAGGTCGTGGAGGGTCTCGCCGAGGCCGCCACGGCGGCCGGCGGCGTGCTGGTGCGTGAGGAGACCTCGGTCGAGGTGGCGGGCGGTGAAATACGGCCGGCCGCGTTTCAATTCACCTGGGATGACGCGGACTTTGCGGCCTGGGTCGAGATGCGACGCCAGGTCGCCGCAGGTGAGACCGCCCAGCACGTCGATCTCCGCTACTCACGGCAGGCTGCCCAGCTCGACAACTATGGGGGCTGGATCTACGTTGATTCGATCGACTCCTGGGCCTGGCAGCCGTCCGTGGGCGGGGATTGGCAGCCCTATCGCGCCGGGCGGTGGTACTGGACATCCACCGGCTATGCGTGGATCTCGTACGAGCCCTGGGGATGGCTGCCCTATCACTACGGGTCGTGGTACTTCGACGTCGGCTTTGGATGGGTATGGTCGTGGGGGCGGAATTGGGGTCCGGCCTGGGTGAGCTGGATGTGGTGGCCCGGCTATGTCGGATGGTGCCCTTACGGTTATTACAACTCCTGGTACTGGAACTCCTATGGCGGATACTATCCGCCCTACCGGCCTGGTTACCCGGGTGGTGGTGGCGGCGGCCACTATCAGCCGCCACGCCGTGACGTGATGCCTCCACCACGGAATGCCAGCGGCAGGATGGGCGGAGACTCCTCGCTGGCGCGGATAGCGTCGGGGCGTGCCATCGACATCAACGGCAGGGTGCGGATGGCGTCGGTGGATCGCCGGGGATGGACCGTCGTTTCGCAGAACGATTTCACAAGCCCCAACTTGACCCGTCTGGCTAGATCGGCGGATCGCGTCATGCCGACCGCCGGAGATCAGATGGGAGTGGTGATGAGCGGGCCCTTGACGACCAGATCGCCGAGGATCGCAAACCCCGGGACCGAGATCGAGCGGGTCTTCCGAGGCGTCGAGTCGCGCGCTACCACGGATGTCAGTCCCTTGATGGCGCGGGACAGCTCGTTGAGTGCGGACGCCGTGCGGCAGCTCGGACGGCAGACCAATATCGCCGATCTCAGTCGTGCTCCAGCGGACAGTGCCCAATCCAACCGTCAGACAGTTTCACCGCGTCTCTCGGCGGGCGCCGGCTCGCCGTTTGTGTCGTCGAGCAACGGTGCACGAGCCGTCCAACCCAACCTCTACCGGCCGACCATGTACTCGGGACGCCGCGATTCAAATTCTGGCGCCACCGGTTCGACGTTGTCGAGTGGCGGATCCCGCCAGATGCTGGCCCCGCGATCCAGCTCCGGACGGACCGGGATCCAGCGCCCCGTGATCGTGCCCCGTTCGAGCTCATCGAGCGTTTCGCGTGGAAGCTCTCCAAGCCGAAGCTCTGCGGGCACTCGAGCGCCGAGCTCGCGCTCCTCGGGCTCGGTCCGGAGCAGCCCGAGCCGTTCCTCGGCTCCGCAATCCCGGTCGGCCTCCGGCTCGCGGTCATCCGCCGGCAGCTCACGGGGGGGGTCTACGGGCGGCAGCCGTTCTTCCGGAGGAAGCACCTCGTCGGGGAGCTCCTCGACCAAATCCTCGGGCGCCCGCCGGCG
>CAYPBC010000337.1:0-3386 GCA_964408845.1 uncultured Thermoanaerobaculia bacterium | reverse complement strand
GCGAGGTGCCGGCGGAGGAGCAGGATCCAGACCGCCAGCATCACCACCCCGGTGAGAACGCCCTCGAACAACCACAGGGGGATGCTCTCGACCCCCTCGCTGCCGGTCATCACCAAACCCAGCCCGATCAACAGCGCCGAGGTTGCGACGTGCCTGCGCCGCCAACCGTCGGTGATCGACTGGATTGCGGCGACCACGAGCAGGTAAAAGGCGGTGCCGGTGATCCAGGAGCTGAGCGGGCCGAGCGCGGCTGCGACAAGCGGTACGGAGTTGCCGGCGCCCCCGAAGCTCGGCCAAAAAGGCAGTGTGGATGGCGCCAACTGCAGGCCGAGGGCGCCGAGCCCGGCGAGAACGGCGCCAAGACCGAGACCGGCGGCAATGTTCGCGCCGGTGTTTCCCGTCGGCTGCGGCGGCAGCAGGCGGTGGGCGAGACCGATGAGCAGCGCCGAAACAGCTGCAATACCGGTCATGGCAATCAGCCCGCCGACAACAACGATCGCCGCCTGAAGCTTGAATGGTTGTGCGGTCATGAACTGGGCAGTTGCGGAACGGAAACCGTTGCCGAGCTGGATCACGCCGAGAACAGCCGTCACCCCGAAGAAGATGGCGAAGGTGGCGGTGGCGAAGCGGTGCCGGCTCCATCGGATGACGGCCACGACCCCGCCCGCCAGATACAGCAGCACCACGAGCACAACACACGCGATCTGCACCACCTGAGTGACGCTGCGACGGTTGCGATAGGCGCGCTCCCATTCTTCGGGGATGTGAACGAATCGGCCGGTCCCCAGCACCTCGTCGCCGGCAATATCGATCGCGATTCGCGCCTCGCCGGTATCCATCGGGTAGCCCTCCGGATCGCGAAAGACGAAGGACCAATCGCGACGTTCGGGGAGCTGAGAAGATTCGGCCGACACCTCCTCGACATCTTCGACGGAAATGCCGTACTCGACCGTTAACGTCGCCTGGGCGATTTCGCGAGCCTCGTTCTCATCGAGTTCCGCACCGGCGCGGCCCTCGGGCAGCTGGTGAGCCATTTTCTGGACGGTGCCATCGGGTCCCACGTAGACCAGGTACTCCTCGGCACGCTCGGCCACGTCGCCCTCGAAGCGGGCGTACCGCACCATGCGACGAGGTGTCGGCAAGTAGCGCCCGAAGAGCTCTCGGTAGGCCTCGGGCCCGCCCTCCTGCCAGACGAATCGATCTTCGAGGCCGAGGGGCACCTGGACGGAGCTCAGCTCGCGCCAATCCGGGGCGAGCTCGATGTCGCGGGCCGCCAGCGTCTCGCGCGCGGCCAGACGCGCATCACCGTCACGATTTTCGATGGGCGGGGCGTCGGTCTGGAAGCTGGTGGTGAGAGCCCACAGCAGCACCCCAGCGCCTCCGAGAATCGCGAGAGCAACGCGGGTCCTCGGCGCCAGACCGCTCGATGCCGCGGCCGGTTCGTGCTCGACCCGAATGGGCGCGGGGGGCGGCGTCCACGCCCCGTTGAGGTCGTTTGCGGGAACCTCGCCCCACCTGCCGGCTCGCCGGCGGGCTCGCAGCACGATCCAAAGCGGGACCAGGGTGAGAAGGATGACCATCCCGCGGTCGACCCAGATCCCCGGGGTGTCGGCGGCGAAGAGCGGCAGCGCGAACCACACGACGTCAAAGGCGAAGTGGAAGACGATCGCCGGCACCAGACCGAAGAGCAGGTAAAGACCGCCGAAGCCGAGCGCGGGGATGATCAGCTCGACCAGACGCGCGTAGGCCGGCTGGGCCGGGTAGTTGGCGTGGCCGGCGCCGAAGATCACCGCCTGCAGCACCATCGCTCCAGTGATCCACAACCAGCGTTTGCCGAAACGACGGCCGAGCAGGGCCGCCGAGGCGATGGGCACCGCGCGGAAGAGGCACTCCTCCCAGAACCCGGCCTGGAGTGAGATCGCAATCGACGTCAGCCACGGGAAGAAGTTGGCGAGCACGTTGGGATCGGTGAGAGCGCTCGAAGGAGTCCACCACCCGAGGTGGCTGTTGGCGAAGACGTAGAGCCACACCTCGTAGGCGAAGAAGATACCGATCAGGAGATAGCCGGCCACCGTATAACCGAGCATCGTCTTTGATGCCGCAACATCTCCCCTCCAGGACTTCCACAGCTGGATCCGATCCGGGAAGGCGCGGCGGGTGAGGCTCTCGGCAGCCATGAAGGAGAGCGCGAGGACCGCACCCATGCCGATGAGCTGGGCGATCGCAATCGCGATCTGTTGCAGAGCAAACGTGGTGGACGAGACGGCGGTGTCGTAGCCCATCCACAGAAGCGGCCATTGGTTGAGCACGACCAGGGCCTGCAAAAAGGCGATGAAAAGGGCCCACTTGACGGCCGGTTTCCATACAACCCAGCGTTCACGCATCAAAAAGAACAACCCAACCACGCAGCCGCCGGCCATGTAAAGGATGGCGATGGCAAAGAGCGAGCCGGTGGCAATAGCGTCGTTGGCCGAGCGCATCTCCTGATAGCGCCGCGAGAAGGCCTCCGGGATCTTGATGAAGTGGGTGAGCCCGGTGAGGCGGTCGCCGGAGACGGTGAGTCTCAGCCGGTAGTGCCCGTCGCCGATCTGTACATCCGGCCGTTCGTAGACCAGGGTGTGGTCGGTGCGCCCACCCGGCCGTACCTCGTGTGAGGCCTCCACCAGGTCGTAGTCGCCGAGGTCGATGTCCCAACCTGTTTCGACCGCGTTTTCGGCGAGTTCCCGTGCGGCCTCGGATTCGAGGCTTGCCCCGGGCTCGTCCTCCGGGATCTTCTCGCGAAAGCCGTAGGCCGCACCGTCGGGCCGAAAGCGGATGAGGGTCTCGTTGGTCTCACCTTCGGCAAAGCGTCGCACGACCCAGGTGTAGGGGGAGTAGAGGTCGCCGCGCAGCATCTCGGAGTAGGCCTCCTTGCCGCCCGCCTCGAGCTCGACAAAGCTCTGGACGCGTCCGTCGAGGCTGAACTCGACCGCATGGCGGGCGGGTTCGGGTCCCCAACCGCGATCGGCGGCAAGTTCCTCTGCAGCGGCTGCAGCCGCGGCGCGGTCCATCGTGACGTCGAGCGTGACAAGGGGGAATGCCGCGGCGAAGTGCATGACCGCCCACGCCGTGCAAACTACCGAGATCAGGGCAAAAACTGCCCAGAACCAGGGTTTCCTGAACATCGTCGACCTCCTCTGAGAACGCGATCGTCTCGATTTCGAAAGGCCGATGGAGTCTAGCATGTGATGGCGATGCGGCGATCGAGGAATCATTTTCTGTCGCCCCTCCAGGGCTGGTCTTTCCAGACATCGGGGAAACCCCGGGCTCACGCCCGGGGCTACGAATCTGTCGCCGCTTCGCGGCTTCGCCCTGATCGGTCGCGATTCGCACCGAGGTCGATTTCC
>CAYPBC010000336.1:0-3398 GCA_964408845.1 uncultured Thermoanaerobaculia bacterium | reverse complement strand
TCGCGTCGTCTTCCCCCTGGCCGACGTGAGAGTCGGCGATGATGAGCCTCTTCACACAGGTCATGGTAGCTCATCGTTTGAACGTTAGAATGTTTGACGTTGAACGTTCAACACCCATCCTCCCGGAGGAGGACTGCGGGGGGGTTCGGCGAAACGTTCTAACGATTAACGTTCTAACGATCTAACGTCTACCCATTTCGGCGGGCGAACTCCTCCATGAACTCGGCCAGCACCTCGACGCCCTCGGGCGGCATCGCGTTGTAGATCGAGGCGCGGCAGCCGCCGACCGACCGGTGGCCCTTGAGCCCCACCATGCCGGCAGCCTTGGCACCGGCCACGAACTGTGCCTCCAGATCCTCGGACGGGAGGCGGAAGACCACGTTCATGTACGAGCGGCTGTCCTCGTCCACCGGGCAGCTGTAAAAGCCCGGGTTGGCGGCCATCACGCCGTAGAGGCGGTCGCCCTTGGCACGGTTCTGGCGTTCGACCGCGGCCAGGCCACCCTGCTCCTTCACCCACTCGAGCACGTTGCGAACCATGTAGATGGCAAAGGTCGGAGGGGTGTTGTAGAGCGATTCCTTGGCCGAGTAGGTGGCGTAGGAAAGCATCGTCGGCAGCCCTTCGTTGGCCTCCTCGATCCACGACTTTTTGATGATCACGATGGTGACGCCCGACGGCCCGATGTTCTTCTGCGCCCCCGCATAGATGAGATGAAAGCGGTTGGCGTCGATCGGCCGCCACAGAATGTCCGACGACATGTCGGCCACCAGCGGCACCGCCCCGGTGTCCGGGAAGTCGTGGAACTGGGTGCCTTTGATGGTGTTGTTCGAGGTGATGTGAACGTAGGCCGCATCGGGGTCGAGATCATACTCGTCCTGCTTCGGGATGCGCGTGAATCCGTCCTCCTCGCTCGACGCCGCCCACCGGGCGGAGGCGACGATGTTGGCCTCCTTGAACGCTTTCTGCGACCAGGTTCCGGTGTTCACGTGGTCGGCCGAGCCGCCCCCCGGGGTGAAGTTCATGGGGAGCATCGCAAACTGCATCGAAGCGCCGCCCTGGAGAAAGAGGACCTGGTGGTCGTCGTCGAGGCCGAGAAGCTCAGCCATCAGATCCATCGCCCCGTGGTGCACGACGTCGTACTCGGGTGAGCGGTGGGAGGTTTCCATGACCGACATCCCGGTGCTCTCCCAGTCGGGGATCTCCGTCTTGGCGCGCTCGAGCGCGGGCGGCGGCAGGGTGGCGGGTCCGGCGTAAAAGTTCCAGGTGCGGCTCATATGACCTCCTATGCGGTCTGCTGGTCGAAGTCCTCGAGAATTCTGACAACGACGTCGCCGATGCGCAACATGTTCTCACGGCTGGAGGCCCCAATGTGTGGGGTCATGATGACGTTTGGCGCGTCATAGAGCGGACAGAATTCGTCCGGCGGATCCGAGTACCAGACGTCGGTCGCGTAGGCCCGCACCTTGCCTGACTTCAAGGCATCGACCATGTCCTCCTCAACCACGCATCCGCCGCGGGCGGTGTTGAGGATCACAACCCCGTCCTTCATCTGCGAGATCGCTCCGATGTTGATCATTCCCTTGGTGGTGTCGGTCAGCGGCACGTGCAGCGAAATGTAGTCCGATTCGGCGAAGAGCTCCTCGAGGGTCACCAGATCGACACACTCGTGGTTCTTGATCAAGGGGTCGAACGCGATCACACGCATGCCGAAACCGATGGCGCGCCGCGCCAGCTCGGTGCCGATGTTGCCGGCGCCGATCAGACCCAGGGTCTTGCCCATCAGCTCGGTGCGTTTGAGCTGTTTCTTGAGCCATTCGTGCTGCGTCATACCGATGTGACCCTCGACGATCCGGGTCGGCACGGCGATCATCAGGGCGAAGGCGAGTTCGGCCACCGCGACCGCCGATGCCGACGCGGTGTTAAAGACCTGGATACCCTTCGACCGGGCATACTCGACGTCGATGTTGTCGAGCCCGACACCGCCACGAATGATCAGACGCAGGTTCTCGGCCTGATCAATGTATTCCCGCGTGCACTTTGTCTTTGACCGGACCAGGACCACGTCCACCTCGGGCAACCGCTCCTTGTCGTCGATCACCTCTCCAAAGCCTTCGAGCTTGGCCGGCAGCGACGGGTCAAACGCATCGGAAATGAGAATCTTCATGTTTCCTCCCTGCTCATCATCAATCATCGAGCGGTCTCACGATGAGACCGGAACGGAGCTTTGGTTCGAACCAGGTTGATTTTGGCGGCATCACGAGACCGGCGTCGGCGACCGCAAAGAGCTGATCGATCGACGTCGGATGGAGGGCGAAGCCGACCGCCCATTCCCCCGAGTCGACCTTGCGCTCGAGCTCGCCGAGGCCGCGGATTCCACCGACGAAATCGACGCGCTCGTCCGCACGCGGATCGCCAATCGCAAGGACAGGAGCCAGCAAATTGTCCTGCAAGATCGCCACGTCCATGCTCTTGACCGGATCGTCCGCCGGGAAGCTGCCGTCTCTGGCGCGCAGCCGGTACCACCCGTCCCCGAGGTACATTCCAAAACACCGCGGGCGGTCGGGCCGGCCGTCGTCTACCTCGGTGAGCTCGAAGCTCTCACCAACCCGTGCGAGAAACGCCTCCCGGTCCAACCCGCCGAGATCGCGGACGACCCGGTTGTAGTCGAGAATCATCATCTGGTCGTCGGGGAAAATCACCGACAGAAAGAAGTTGTACGACTCTTCGCCGGTGTGGTGCGGGTTCGCGTCACGGCGGAGGGCGCGGATCCTGGTACCGGCCGCCGAGCGGTGATGGCCGTCGGCCACATAGAGCTCGGGAACCTCCGTGAAGGCTGCTACCAGGGCGTCCCGGTCGGCAGGATCCTTGATCACCCAGACGACGTGCTGAATGCCGTCCGGCGCGATGAAGTCATAGACCGGGTCGGCGGTGGTCAGGCGATCGACCAAGGCGTCGATCTCGGGTCTCGCCCTGTAGGTCAGAAAGACCGGACCCGTATTGGCATCGAGTGCGTCCACATGGCGGGTGCGGTCGTCCTCCTTGACCCGGCGGGTGTGCTCGTGCTTTTTGATCAGATCCGCCTCGTACTCGTCGACACTGGCGCCCGCGACAAGTCCTGTCTGCACGTGGCCGCCCATTCGTTGACGGTAGAGATACAGCGCCGGCGCCTCCTCGCGGATGAGGGTGCCATCATCGATCAGGCGCCGCAGATTCTCCGCTCCCTTGGCGTAGACGTCGTCCGAGTAGAGGTCGGTTCCCGGTTCGAGGTCGATCTCCGGCTTGACGACGTGGAGAAAAGACAGCGGGTTGTCCGCCGCCATCTCGCGCGCCTCGGCGCTCGAAAGCACATCGTACGGCGGGCTCGCGACCTCGGCGCACACATCCGCTCGCGGACGCCA
>CAYPBC010000335.1:0-3409 GCA_964408845.1 uncultured Thermoanaerobaculia bacterium | reverse complement strand
CGAATTCTTGAAAAATGAGTCGCCTGCTGCAACCTCGAACCCGGCCTGCGGCATGAATTGGTCCTTCAGCATGTATGACATGGGTGCTGCCTGCAGATAGGCGGTGGCATAGTCGAATTCTTGGAGGATCGCCGGCAGACAGTCGAGCCGCCCCGCACCAATCAGCTCGGTCATCTTCGGTTCACCGCCGGCAAGATTGGGGTAGTCTCCGCACAAGAGCGCGTACTCTCCACGATTGGTCTGTCGTTGGTGGTTGATGAAGGTGGACCATGAGAGCCCGCGTTCAGCGATCTGATCGAGACGCGGCATGCTGATCTGATTGGTTTCACCATGGCGATCTCGAAGACTCGGGAGATAGGCTCCAGATACGCCTTCGAGGATAATGAGAAGCACATTCGAGGCGCGGGGAGAGATGCCGATCGTGGACTCGCCGCCAAGGTCTGCCCGGACCGTTCGATGGAGTGTCGCTTTGGGGTCAGCTCGCCCGGATGCGGCAGCAACAAGACGGCCGGCCTGGGCCGCCACGACATTGCTCTGCCGCCATTCGGAGAGCCGGTGGTCACGAGGCAGGACCGTGGATGTGGCGAAGATGATGGCCACCACCAACACCCAGAGCCACAACCTCTCGACTCGAGGGCGCTGAGGAGACACCCACAAGACGGCGCAGGACACGATCACGACCAGGAGGAAAATCGCTGGGTGAGAAGACGCCACGCCGGACCCAATGAGAAATGTCGGGTCGGCAAGATAACCCGCATACGTGAGCCTGGCCATGGAACCCAACTCACGGATGTGTTCATAATTCGCAAAGTTGATGACGCACCACAATGCAACGAGGGCCGTCGCGGCCGGACGGCCCCACCGTTCGAATCGCAGCAGAAAAAGGGTTGCGGTCGCCACCAGCAAGGAGACCGCGAGGTCGAGAGTGAGGCCCCGGAGATCGCCGGCCCGAACCCTGAGGTGGTGCTCAGTAACGAGCATGGCCCTGACGACCAGCGGCGACAGAACGATCGCTGCGACGACGTAGCCCTGCGGCTGGCGAAAGGTGGTTTCAGCCGCCAATACTCACCTCAAATACCGGACCAACGGGTCCCACCGCAGGACCTGGGCCACCATCGGACCTCCAGTCACCGTCAGTTGGATCTCTTCTTCGGTCCAGCTTCGGTAGACACGCAGCAGTTGGTGTCCAGGTTTCAGGTCGACAACCTCATCATCGATGGCATCGGCGCCGATGAAGCGTTGAAGACGGTACGACTGGATCGAATCGGTCGGGTTCACAACCGCGACCAGAAGACCCCCGGCACCTGATCCCGAACCACGTGTTTCGAATCGAGTCCTCGCTATTCGCTCCGATGTCCATACGCCCTCCGAACTGTCCAGAAAGCGCCAACGAGGACGAACCACGATCGAATCCGTGGCTTCAATTCGAAGCCAACCCTGTCCGCTCCCTTCGGGCACGTATCCCCCGAGATCCAGCAGTTTTTCATCATCACCGGGAATCTCGAGTTCGTGCGCCGCAAGTGATCGACCGCCCGAATCCAGGATGTGCAGGCGGACGGTCTCTTCGACACCGCTGGTATTTCCAAAACTGACGACGGTATTCAGATCGGCCATCTCCCACGGAATAAACGGCACGACGAGATGGTCTAACGGCAGCGCCCCTTCGGTCCGTACGGACCACTCGGCCGGGGGCCGCGAAAACTCCTCATCAGCGGGTGAGAGCCAATCAGTGTAAACACCATACACACCTTGAGTTCGCAGCCTGTCCACGGTGGGATGATCATTCACCGTGTGTACGAAGACCCGCACACCGTTCGCCGCCAACTCGGCCGGAAGTGGCCCCTCCATCGCGCGACCCAGAGACATGGTGACCCCGAACAGTGTGTTGGCGACGGCAAAATCGATGATCTGCCGGTCTGAAAGATCGCTCCTGTAGAGGGTGAAGATCACGCGCTCGTACCCAAGAGCTCTTGCCTCTGGGTATGACTCGGGCCGGTAGATCTGAGGCACGATCCGGTAGAGCTGTTCGGGGTATTCCTGAGCGAGCAATCGTAATCCATCGATGTTCCGTTCCTTGATATCGGTGACAATCAGAATATCCGGGTGTTCCACCAGCCAGCTTTCAAGGTCCTCCAGGCTGAGGTGAGTGAGTCCGTGCGCCGATGGTATCGAACGAAATTCGGCGACATTCAACCGGCCGGGCGATCGGTCAAATAATTTGACGAACTCACGGTCCCAATCGTGTATGAGGACGAGGTGGTCGTCGGAGGTCCACGAAAGATCGATCTCGATGGCGGTGAAGCCTCGCGCGACGCTGTTGTCGAGCGCCTCGAGGCTGTTGGTGTAGGTGCGGTGGTTTCCGATACCGCCGGCATGTGCGATGAGTCGAGGAGCGGGGTCAGCGACAGACGAAGGCTCGGCGCAGGCCCAAGAAAAAACCACCAATATCGCGGACCCGAGCGCCTGTACTGCCCTGTGGCACACCCGTGGAGAAGGAGCCTGACCGCCGTCCATCAGTCAATTCTATCCCGGTCTTCTCACTGGGCTAGCCTGCTTCGGTTGGGTTCGAAGCGATGATCGTATGACGCCTCCTCCTCACTGCGGCCACCAGCAGAAGTGCAAGCGAAACAAACAGACCGGCAAGCGACACTCGTCGGGCCCATCGGAGCGCCGGGAACGGACGCCACGTCCACCGCGCGATGTGGTCGCCGGCCGGGACATGGCTGGACAACAGGCCGGTCACGGCATCCTCAGTGACTTCCACCTCACGGCCATCCACCGTCACCCTCATCTCGGGAAACGGGATCAACCGCCAGAGCAGCACACCGCCGTCCAGTGACGAGACCTCGAGCGTACGTCGGACCTGGCCCCACTCGATCACCCGAATGAGAGCGGCGGATTGACTCGGCATCACCGCCGGCCGGTTCCGAATGAGATGGAGTTCATCGGCCGCGCCGCCTGCGAGGTCGTGGAAGAGAAACGGCCTTTGGTTTTTTGGCAGGAGCCACGGCTCCGCGAGATTCTCGTGCCGCCAATACCAACCACCACTGCCCGCCTGCCACGCGGTGTACGGATCCGGAAAGACCGTGCCGGGCTCTGTCGGCGGCGGCTGTGGACGGAGGAAGGTGGAGACCGGGGCGGTACGGTCCCAGCCCGAGAATGGAGCTGCGACGACTGCGGTCACGATCACGATCATCCATGCCCGGCGGGGCTCGAGGCGGACAACCAGCAGCGCCAAGACCAGCGTCATCACGGCGGAAATCCGCCACGGGAACTGAAGCTTCGAAATTACGGGGAGGGCATCCCAGATCGGGCCCATCGGACCGGACGCGATGACGACCCCGGCGACTGCTCCGAGAATCGCCAGACGGGCGCCCCGGTCTCTGCGTTCGGTCCGCCCCAGCGACCA
>CAYPBC010000334.1:0-3416 GCA_964408845.1 uncultured Thermoanaerobaculia bacterium | reverse complement strand
GAAGTTGGCTGGTAATTCAAAATTGAGAATTGAGAACTGAGAATTGAGGGCCCCGTTTCGTCGACTCAGTCGGAGTCGTCCTTCCGCTCCCCGGAGAAATAACCCTCCCAGTCGGCAATGTCGTGGGAGGAGAGTTTGGGCTCGTGCGTCGGCCGGCGAGACGGTTTCGGTCTCCGACCGTGCCACTCGCCAAGCGAGCACACGCGTCCGCCCCGGTCATGAACCCGGTTCCCGAGCTCCCGGTCGTCGGTCACCACAATCCACTCCGACGCGCGGGATCCGTCGGGGAGAACCCGAAGGATGACGTCGTCTGCACTCGAGGAACCGGAGTATCGAACGGTGACCCGACCCAAATGTTCGACCTTCGGCGAACCGTCCGGCGGGGGGCCGTCGAATACCACGGTGACCTGAAAACGCTCGTGTCGAACCGCCTCCAATGCCATCTGACGCACGTCGGCGCGACCTCGCTCCGACCGCGGCAGGCTGTGAAGAAGGTTGTTGCCGTCAATCAACAGCGGCATCGGAGACCGTCATCGCATCAGGCGCGCCCGGCGCAGCAGACGTTGGAGCTCTTTGGGACCCGCCAAATCCTCGTACATCTGATTGGCTATTTCGTTGTCCGGATCGATGGCGAGGGCGCGTTCGAGCGATTTTCGTTGCCGTTCCGAGTGATTCCGCCGACGCCAAAAATCCGCAAGCTCGAGCCACGAGTCCAGGTGCTTCGGATCGGCCTCGATCGCGCGGCGCATGCACGTCAGCGAGCGATTGACCCATAAAGGATTCCGTTGCAGCAACTTCGCAAGTTTGAGCAGCTCATCGGACCGGGGTTCGATCGCGCACGCCTGTTCGAGAAGCTGGATCGCCACATAGAGCTCGTCCTGCTTGATGAGCTCGTTGGCACGTTTCAGGTTCGCCTCCACCAGCGTCTTTCGGGCCTCGGCGTCAATTCCCGCTTGCTCAACATCGCCCAACGGGCTTCTATCCTTGTCCAACGACTGGAGAATGCCGTCGTATCTCTGGCGCGCACGGTGATTTGAAAGCACCTCAAAGGCCGCGCGGCCGCGTTCGACGATCCGTACCACGTGCGACCCCATGTCACTCAGATGGGCGCCGGTCGTCTCCGGCGAGAACCGTTTCTGGATTTTTTTCCACGCCTCCGTGATCTCGTGGGACTTTACATTTTGATGGAGTCCGAGGGCGCGGTAATGGTCCACCTTTGTGACATCGTCCGACAGTCTGCGAACTAATCGTCGCTCCTCGAGCTCACGTTCCGTGAAATCACCCTGGGTTGGCGGCGTCGCCTTCGGCGGGCGACTCTCGGGCTGGGCACTCGCCTTTTCGACCGCCGGCTCCTGCGGTTCGGGTTCCGTGCCGCCGTCTCCACTGACGATGACGCTACCCGACATCAGCAGGGTGTAAAGCGTGGAGTACGCCTGCTCCTCGGGGAGCGAGGAGAGCTGGATGAGGCTCGCAACGTCGTACGCGGCATCGAGGCGGCTGAGTAGAAACCCCTCGGTGGGCGTCAGCTCGACCTCCTCGACCATGTCGTTGAGTGAACCCGAGAGCTTCACCGTCTGGTCCAAGGACCCGATGACCGCTCGCACGGCTTCTACGTCGGAAACCTCGCGTGCCGCGAGAACGATGATCTGGGACGTGATGATGTTTGGCAGCGTGTCGAGCTGACCCTCACCCCTGCCATCCACGAACTCGCTCGTAATGCGCCCCGACGCCACGGCGCGCCGGATGATCGTCAGCGCAAGCTCCTCGAGCTCTCCTTCGAGTTCTTCGTGAGAGATGTATCCCCGAGTCACCAGGATGTGGCCGAGGGGCGGCGAATCACCGCCTCCTTGGGCGAGCAGAATCAATGCACGGTCGTCCTCATTGATCTTTCCCCGGTCCACCAGCCACATCCCAAGCTTCTCTGTTTCTTCGTTAGAGCGCGCAGCCCGGATTTCGCCGTTGGTGAAGAGAATCTCCCGGGTCGAGCCCTCTGAGGTCGCCACCAGAGCGCCCGTCACTTTCTTCTCCGCCAAACCAGCCATCACTGTGGGCAGCGGCCGATGTCCTTCTGTCGCCATCAGATTCAGCCGCCCGGATTCGTCGGTGGCTCCAACTCCTCACCTGTGAGCTCGATCGGATGGGCCTCGAAGCCCTGCTGGCTCAGCCCGCCGGGAATCGCGCCGGCCGCTTCCTGAGCTGTCTCGCGGTCTGGGAATCGCCCCCAAACCAGCTGCCAACAGGGCTCGCGATCTCCCGAATCGATCGCCACCGGACGAACGACCTTTGGGTTATCCTGCGCCTTCTTGAGCACCCGCTGGAGATCCCGGGGCTCGCAACCCATGTCGATCACCAACCCCCATTCGATATCGGACGACGCGACGGCCTCGTCCGCAGCGGTAGTTTCGGATCCGGACATCAACCAGATCAACAACAAAAGGGCTATCACCAAGGCGGCCGCAGCCGCGATAATCCAGGTCACCGGGATCTTGCGGTGCGGAGAAATCTCGTCCTCGTCCACCGGAAGCAGATCGACGTCGCCACTGACCACAAGAGCCGGTTCGGGCTCGAGGATTCCGGTGACAACGAGCGCCGCAAGAAGGCGCACAACCTCATCGGGGTCGTGGGTCGAGCGATCAGCGACCTCCTGGGCGGTGCGCTCACCGGTGATCTTCGAAACGATGAGATCCGCCTCTTCCGACAATCGCAGCGGCCCGTACAGATCGAGAAAGTTCGGCGATCTGTTCAGGAGGACGTCGAGATCAGGGAGAATCGATCGCGCCACCTCCCCCGTCGTGTCCGACAGAACGAGTTCGACGAGAGTGTGGGTGATCGAGATGGTGGCGCCATCGACTGCGTCGGGTTCGCCTTCAACCACCTCGAGCTCGCGCTGCGGGTCGAGCAGCCAAGCACGAATGGTCTTCTGCAGCAACTCCTTGGCCGTACCCAGCGCGAAGGTCTCGGCGATCTGCCCGTTCCCAGCCAGACCGCGCGCTTCCTCGAGGAGATCGATGTTGCCCAAAGGCTCACAGCTCAGCCGCCTGCAGAGTTCGGACGGATCAACTCCCTCTACGAAACGGATTCGACCGTTATGCTGGCGCAGGATGAGTTCGCCGCCCGACCATCCGAGGCGCGCTGCGCCACCCTCCAGGTTTGCAATCCAATTCCCGAGCTGCCAGATTTCGTGGGGGTCGCTCATGGCCCAAGATTATTGCATCAGGCGGTGTGTTGTAAAGCGCGGTCTCAGACGGAGCGAACCCACGGCTTTGGACCCCCGCATTTTTCAACCAGCCTACTGCTGTGGTCTGCGATGAAACGCAGTGAGTGGCCTTGACACACAATCCAATGACCTCTACCATGACGATCCCAACGGTCGTCCGTTTGGGAGGTTAGCTCAGGGGTTAGAGCACCTGCTTTAC
>CAYPBC010000333.1:0-3428 GCA_964408845.1 uncultured Thermoanaerobaculia bacterium | reverse complement strand
TAATAGTTCTTGCGACCAACAACCGGCGTGCGGATCGTCTCCTCGCCACGGTTATGCCGCGTCCCCGGATATGCCGCGTGGCTCTTACGATGTCGGGCAAACTCCTTAGGGTTGCTGGTGTTTGTGGCATTTGGAGTCGGCATAGTCAGAGAGCCTTCAGGAAGGCCAGCAGGCTGTCCTGTGGTTGGAACCGCGCTGGCGGGTTGCCGGCGGGGTCGCTGTAGCCAAGGGCGCGTTCCTTCAGTTGCATGTCGGCATGGAGATACTGCTGCGTTGTCTCGATCGATTCATGCCCGAGCCAAAGTGCGATGACGGTGAGATCGACACCGTGGTGCAGGAGCGCCATGGCTGCGGTATGGCGCAAGGTATGGGGCGTAATCCGACGGTCCCGTAATGAGGCGCAGGCGGTGCTGGCCGAGCAGACGTGTCGATGAACCAGGCGTTGGAGTGCGTCGGCGCTGAGGAAGCCGCCGCTCAGACTGGGAAAGAACGGGTCATCTGCTTGACTGTTTTGTTCGGCCAGCCACTGCCGTAGCACGGCGACGACGTCACCGCGCAAGGGCGTGCAGCGTGCTTTGCGCCCCTTGCCGATACAGTGGACGTGAGCACCGACACCGAGTTCGACATCACGCCCGCGCAAAGAGCGCAGCTCACTGTTGCGCAGCCCGGTCTGTACCGCGACCAGCAAGAGGGCGCGATCGCGGCGACCGATCCAGGTGGACAAGTCCGGTGCGGCCAGGAGCGCTGTGGTTTCCTGTTCGCTGAGAAACTCGAGGGCGTGCTGCGCGTAGCGCTTGGTCGGGATGGCCAGCACCTGTTGGCATTGCAGCGAGCACTGTGGCGCCTCATAGGAGACGAAGCGAAAAAACGCGTGCAGGGCGGCCAGTCGACTGTTGCGGGTTTTCACGCAATTGCCGCGTTGGTTCTCAAGCGCATCAAGGAACGCACTCAGAAGCGCCGCATCCAGATCCTCGAGCCGCAGGGTTGATGGCGTTTGTGCCCGACGTTGGCAGACGAAGGCGAGCAGCAAGCGGAAGGTGTCGCGGTAGGCCGCCACGGTATGCGGGCTCGCTGCAAATTGCGTTTGCAGCCGGTCGGTGAAGAAGCGCTGAATGAGCGCCGGTAGAGGCGTTGCGTTCATCGCTGGTCTCCACGTGCAGGGGCCGCCAACCGCTCGCTGGCCAGCGCGAGCAGCTCTGGAACCGCTTGGATGTACCAGTAGGTCTCGCTCGGACCGACATGCCCCAGGTAAGTCGCCAAGCGTGGCATGAGCCGGTTCACATCCAAGCCCGCCCGGTACCAGGCGATGAGCCGCTCGGCGGCGTTGAGTGTGGCGCAAATCCTGAAGTCGTGGGCCGTGCCCACTGCGGCCCTGCTGGTGTGCTCGCAGGCCAACGCGCTGGCCCAGCCGCGCGAAGGTCCGCCGCACCCCGTCGCCGGTCAAGCGCGACCCGCTGGCGGTGACCAAGAACGCTGGCGTCGTGCGGCTCGGCAAAGCGGCATCGCGCAGCCTGGCGTACGCCGCCAACGCCGCGCCCGTGGACGGGGCGAAGGGGACCAGCCGCGATTTGCCGAACTTCGATCCTTCAATCACGAGCACTTGATCGTGCAGATCGACGTCGTCCAAGTCGAGCTTGAGTGCTTCGCCGGGACGCAGGCCCGTGGCGGCCAGCAGCCCGATCAGGGTATTGAAGGTCGCGCCACGCAACCCGCAACCCCCGTTCAGTTGATTGGCCGCCGCCATCAACGCCACAATCTCATCGTCGCGGTAGATGTAGGGCGTCGGCCTGCGGTGAGGTGCGGGCAACAGTCGCGGTGGCGGGATCTCGGTGCGCGGGTCGGTCGCCTGAAGCCAGCAGGCGAAGTCGCGCACGATGGCGAGCCGACGCGCATAGGTGGCTGGTTGCAGCCCGACGGACTGCAACGTCCAGCGTAAGGCCAATGCAGTCGTCACCACATCGGCACCCTGCACGAGGAGGAAAGCGACAAACTGGTGCAAGAGCGATTCCGGCCACTGCAGTTGCGTACCCAGCGCCCGGCGCATGTCCAGATACTCGCCAACGGCAGCGTGCAGGTCAGTCATCACAACGCCTCCTGGTCGGGCCAGGCTCGGGCGATGCCGCGCAGTCCCTCAACATCCACCTTGGCGTAGCCTTGTGTCGTGGCGAGACTGCGGTGACGCAAGACTTGGGCGATCTCGGTCAACGAGGCGCCGTGGCGAATCATCCGTGTCGCAAGACTGTAGCGGAAGATGTGCGCACCAACGCGACCGCTCGGCAGCAGTCCGGCGTGCTTCAGGGCGCGACGGGCGATTGCACTCACGGCGCAGGGGCCTTGGAATTGGAGATGCGGTGCGATAGCGCGCAGGAACACGTAGCGCGAGTCACTCGGGCCGCGCGCCGTGCGCAAGTAAAGCGCGATCGCCTCACCAACCTCATGGAGCAGCGGCAAGCGCTCGAACTGCTGGCCCTTGCCACGCACCAGGATCTCACCGCTGTCCCATCGAATATCTTCGAGCTGCAGTGCCAGGATTTCACTCGCGCGCAAGCCGAGGCGCGCCAAGAGTTGCAAGATGGCGACATCGCGACAGCCGCGCGCCGTCGACCGATCGGCCGAAGCCAGTACGCGCTCAATCGCTTCATCCGTCAGCAGAGGCGGCATGGGCTTGCGCTGCCATCGCCCGACCGGCGGCACCGCGGTGGAGAGATCGCGCACGATCACGCCCTTCAAGGTGCAGAAACGCAGGAACGAGCGCAGTCCCGCTGCCAGCAGTTTCACCGTGGCGACGGAGTGACCCCGGCTAGCGTCCAGGACGTATCGGCGGATCGACCCGGCATCGACGCCGCATGCCTGTTCGGGAAGATGCACCGCGGCGATGAAGCCGCGCACGCCGCTTGCGTAGGCCGCGATCGAGTGGGTGCTGAGCCCCTGTTGCGTGCGCAGGTGGCTGAAGTAGCTTTGGCAGAGGGTATCCGCAGCCGAGTGTTGCATGGTGCGTCGTGGCACGAACTCGATGCGTCGCAGGTACGCAAGGAAAGCCTGTAACGCACAGCGGTGGTTGTCACGACAACGCGCCGGGCAAGCGAGGAAAGCGTCTATGTAGCCTTCGTCAATAGCGCTCGGAGTGATTCCCGTCTCGTGTATCCATTGGATGAAGGGCGCGATCAAGCGCACTTTGTCGTGCTGCGTTTTCCGTGCGTAGCCTGCTTGCGCGAGGGACGCGACAAACGCCGTCAGGTGGTGGTCAAGATCGGCTTCGCAGGAAGTCCCTGCGGGTAAGTTCTGCTCGGACATGTCGTCTCTCCGCTGATCTGGCGTTGTTGCCAGACCTGAGAGCCGATAGGATTATGCCGCGCTGGTAAAGCCTGAAAGACCATTGCGATGCTGTCAGCAAGCCGCCGCGCGGCATATCCGGGGACGCGGCATAA
>CAYPBC010000332.1:0-3435 GCA_964408845.1 uncultured Thermoanaerobaculia bacterium | reverse complement strand
TGGAGCCTGGCCATCGAGCGATAGAGGGCATTGAGGACTCCGAAATCACCGCACCCTGGGCACCAAACCGGTTTGAGATCGGTTTTGTAGGCGCCGGGCTTCAGCTCGATCTTTGTGGATGACGCGCTCATACCAGCACCTCCCGCCGGAGCGCACCCATCTCCAGCACTTTTTGAATTTTGTCTTCCACTTCAGCAACCGTCAGGTTCTTGCCGCCCGACCGCTTGTAGACGTAGGTGTGACCCTCGGGCAGCTCGAGGAAGGTCTGCAGGTACTTGTAAAACTGGGCCGAATAGCTGAGCTCCATCACGATCACCTCACGCACGCTCTTAAGGAACTCCTCGAACTCGCGATTTGGAAACGGGTACAGGAGCTGAGGCACAAAGGCCGCCACCCGTTCGCCGCGACCGTTGGCGGCCAGCACCGCCTCCTTGACCGGGCCCTTGGCCGAGCCCCAGCAAATGATGCCGACGTCGGCGTTTTCGGCGCCGTAGCGCCGGTAGAAGCTGTACTTATCCCGCACCAGGCGGAGCTTACGATAGCGCTTGGCATTCATCTTCTCGTGCACGATGAACATCGAGCTCGGCGTACCGTCCTCGTCGTGCTCGAGGCCGTTGGTCTGGTACTCTCCGCCCTTCATCCCCGGCCACGACATCGGCGAAACCCCCGACTTGGTTTCTTTGTACCGCTTGTACTCCCGGAGGTCGCCGGCCGACGGCACCTGGCGGCCGATGACCTCGTGGTCGAGAGTCAGCATCGACAGCGTTTCACTGCGTTGGGCGATGAACTGGTCGGAGAGAACGATGACCGGCATCTGCGCTTCCTCGGCGATGTTAAAGGCCGCCACCGTGGCGTGGAAGCAATCCTCGACGTCGGCCGGCGCGAGCACGACCCTCGGCGAGTCGCCGTGAGAACCCCACAGCGCCTGCCACAAATCCGACTGCTCAGACTTGGTGGGGAGCCCGGTTGAAGGTCCGCCGCGTTGGACATCGATGATCACCGCCGGAATCTCCGCCATCGACGCCAGACCGAGCATCTCGGTCATCAGGGCAAGACCCGGGCCCGAGGTCGCCGTCATTGACTTGACGCCGGCAAAGGAACCACCGATCACCGCACCGATCGCCGCCAGCTCGTCCTCGGTCTGCACGAGGTCACCTCCGACCTCGGGCATCCACTGCGAAAGAAAGTGGAGGATCTCCGACGACGGCGTGATCGGGTAACCGGCGAAGAAACGGCACCCGGCGTACAGCGCGGCCACCGCCGATAGCTCGTTGCCCGACATGAGCAGCATCGGTTCGCTCGGCGTGTACTGGAGCCGTTTGCCGGTGGCCACCTCTTCGATCCCTTGAGCGTACTCGAGACCGGCGGCGAATCCCTTGAGGTTGGCCTCGAGCACCGCCTCTTTCTTTTTCGAAAACTTCTGAACGATCGCGCGCTTGATGGCGTCCTCGGGCAGGCTGAAGAGCTCGCCCAGGATGCCGAGGGTGACGATGTTCTTTGCCAGCGTCGTGCCCGCGGATTCCTTCGCCAGCTCGATGAACGGCACCGGAACCCAGTTGACCTCTTCGACCGGTCCGAGGTCGATCTCCTCGTGCGGCGTCTCGTCGGTCGCCTCGCAGAGGACGATGGCGCCCTCGGCGACCAGGATCTCACCGCGGAAACGCGCGAAATCGGCCCAGTTGAAGACCACCAGAACCTGTACGAGGTCGCCCTGGGCGAAAATGGGGTCACCGCTCAGACGAACCGTACACGACGACTCGCCACCGCGGATCTGCGGCCCATAAGCCTCCACCTTCATCACGTGCAGTCCCTCGGACGCACCGGCCTGCGCGATCATGTCTCCAACGGTGATGACGCCGTCACCACCGGATCCGACGATCGCGAACGTCAAGTCCCGTGTTGGCATGTAGAAACCCCCTTGCGGTTCATCACCCGCTTCGCGCGATTGTGAACCCTTTCACAGCAAATGTCCACTCGTCAAAATGATGTTGATTGATACCTGTTACTGGTTCAATTCTCGGTTGGATGCGGGCCGGGCCCGCCTCCGACCGAGAATTGAAAAGTCGGATTAGATCAGACTTCTTCCGAATCCTCCGTCGACCGGCAACGCGACACCTGTAATTCCGGAAGCGCTTTCCGAACATAGGAAACCCACCGCAGCGGCGACCTCTTCGGGTTGCAGGAGGCGGCCGATGGGGGCCTGCGATGCCCATCCAGCAACGACCTCGTTGGCGGTTGTGCCTTCGCGTTCTGCGATATTTTCGGCCAGCACCCCGAGGCGATCGGTGGCGGTGAAACCGGGGCACACGGTGTTGACCGTCACCCCATCCGCGGCTACCTCATCCGAAATGCTCTTGAGGTAGCCGGTGACGGCGGCGCGCAGGGCGTTCGACAGCACCAGCCCCGGCAGCGGCTCCCGCACCGCAATCGAGGTGATGGCGACGAACCGTCCCCACCCCGCCGAGCGCATTCCCGGCAGCGTCAGCTCGACCAGCCGCTGCACCGGCAGCAGGAGGAGCTCGCAGGCGGATGTGAGGTCGTCCGCGGTCGCCGTGGTCGCGGGCATTCCCGGTGGACCGCCGCCGTTGGCGACCACGATCTCGGGCGGACCAAAGGCCTCGCGCGCCGCCTCCACCACGATCCGTGGCGCATCGGGGTCGGTGAAATCGGCCACACACGCCTCGACCGCACCGCCTCCCACGGTCCTGATCTTCTCGACCGCCCTGGCCACCCGCTCCTCCGATCGGGAAACCACGAGCACCCGCGCGCCGGAACGGGCGAGGAGCTCGGCCACCGCGTAGCCCAGTCCCGACGAGGAGCCGCCGATGACGGCCGTACGACCGTCAACCCCCGGGATCACTGGAGGCCCTCGAGCGGGTAGGAGGGATCCACATCAACCGGCAGATCGGTCAAGCTTTCAATAGCTGCCGCCATCTGAGGGTTCACAGTGCCGTAGCGCTCGACGAACCCCACCGCGCCTTCGTAGTCGCCGAGGGCCTGGATCATCAGGAGCTCATGCGCGAGGTCCCTGAAGGTTTCTTCGAAGAGCTCGGACACAGGTTGGAAACGGCCGTCGTCGGTGATCAGTACTGCACCCTGTTCCAGAAGGTAGTTGGCCTGCAGCACCATCCCCAGCCCGTGCGCCTCAGCGACCCCAAAGCGGGTGGTGCGGAACATCCCCGCGGTGTAGGTCCACGGCAGGCTGTCGATGATTTCCGGTGCCAACACCCCACTCTCCACCAGGGCGTAGATGTCGAATACCCCGAGCACGTCGGCCTTGGCCTCCTCAAAGGCAGAGTAAAGCTCCTTGAGCTCGAGGCGGACCTCGGTGTCGCGACCGTCAAGCGTGATCTTGCCGGGGCCGATTCCGTGCGAGAGCTCGTGGTGGAGGATGAACTGGAAGAAGGCATCGAAGCTGATCTCGTCCGCGCTCCC
>CAYPBC010000331.1:0-3437 GCA_964408845.1 uncultured Thermoanaerobaculia bacterium | reverse complement strand
CCGCCCTCGGAAAGCCACGTCGGGCAGGGCCCGCCGCGACTTTCCGAGGGGTAGGAGTGATAGATGGCCTTCGATGCTGATTGTGATTCGTCGACGGTGCTGGGGACGCTCCGCGTGGCAAACACACCCGGGCACCCGTGGGTGTGGCGTCTCGTGGCCCTCGCGCCGAGGCCCCCCGGAACAGCACCACACCGACAGGGGGCTCCCGGGGGTCGGCTTCGAGTTGGGGGACGGCAATTCCTAATTCCTAATTCCTAATTCCTAATTCCGCCTCAAGCCCTCTATGCGAGAATGAACCGGCATGGTAGATACCGATCTCAACCGTGATGTGATCGCTCGCGTTCGCGAGGCGGCGGACCTTGTCGAGGTCGTCGGCGACCACGTTCGGTTGAAGAAACGGGGCCGCAGCTGGGAGGGTTTGTGCCCGTTCCACGAGGAGAAGACGCCTTCATTCTCGGTCGACGCTGAGAAGGGTCTCTACTACTGTTTCGGATGCCACCTGGGCGGCGATGTCTTCAAATTTCTCATGCAGCTCGAGAACCTCAGCTTCCCGGAGTCGGTGGAGCGGCTTGCGCGCCGCTATGGCGTTCATCTCCCACCGCGAAGTCCCGAGGCCAGGCGGCGTCGGGAGGAGGGCGAGCGGCAGCGCGCCCTGCTCGAAGAGGCGCAGCATTTCTTCGGCGAGTGTCTCGAGCAGGCAGAGGGATCGGCGGCGCGGAGCGAGCTCGAGCGGCGTGGGTTTGCCAAAGATCGGTGGCGCGACTACGGATTCGGTTTTGCGCCGGACGAATGGCGCCGCCTGGTCGACCACATGTCCCGACGCCATCCCGAGGGCTCGTTGGTCGAGTGCGGTCTGGCCGTGCGGCCCGAAGGCGGTACGGCGCCCTACGATCGCTTCCGTAACCGGCTCACATTCCCCATCCGCTCCGGTGATGGAACGCTCATCGCCTTTGGTGGTCGTATCCTTGACGATGGCGAGCCCAAATACCTCAACAGCCCGGAAAGTCCGGTTTTCCGAAAACGGTCAACGCTCTTCTGCCTCGATCGTGCGCGGCGGTCAATGGCTGATGAGGGACGGACGCTGGTTGTCGAAGGATACTTCGATTGTCTGTCGCTGCACCGGGTCGGGATCGAGAATACGGTGGCGACTCTCGGCACCGCTCTGACCTCGGACCATGCGCGCCTCCTCAAACGGCGCCTCGGCCCTGAGGGGCTCGTCCTCCTTTGCTACGACGCCGATTCCGCCGGTCGCCGGGCAGCCGCCACCGGCGCCGGAGTGCTCCTCGAGGCCGGTGTCGAGGTGGCGGTCCTGATGCTGCCGGCCGGGATGGATCCGGACGATCTGATCCGGGAAAGCGGTGAGCAGGCATTTCGTGACCTCCTCGATCGGCCGACTCCGCTTCTCGAATTCCTTCTCGCCGATCTCCCTCAGGACCCGGCGCAGCGGCGCCGCGCTGGTCTCAAGCTGGCCCCGTTGGTGTGCTCGGCAACCGACCCCGCACTTCGGCAGAACCTCGTGGAAGAGCTCGCGAGGCAGCTCTACCTCCGCCCCCGTGAAATCGAGGAACAAGGCCGCAGGGCCCCCCGCGGTGGGCCATCGGCGGAGCCGGCAAGACGTGTCCCGATGCCGCCAGGAGAGCGTGAGTTGGCGCGGATCCTGCTCGACTGTACTGATGCATGGCGTCAGAAGATTCTCGAGGTTGTGCACACGGAGTACATCGAGGATTCTCGGATACGGCGTCTGCTCGAAGATGCGGGTGAGATCGGTGAGATCGACGCCGAGGGTGGTTTTGTGAACGAGCTACTCGGTCGATGTACAGACCCCGACACGAGCTCCCTGGTCGCCGAATTGTGCACCTCGCCCATGCCCGAGATCACCGACGAGTCGATTCGGGTCCAGCTCGAAACATTGCTCCAACGTCAGGCACGCGAGCGCTCGCGGCGGTTGACGCCTTTGATTGCCGCCGCCGAGAAGCGGGGAGATCACGCCGAACTTGACCGTTTATTGGCCGAAAAGGCACGACTCAGACAGGAATTTGCAGAAATTTGAGGTTTTCGGTCTGTCGGGGGTTGCCAAAACTGAAATTGCGCCCCATATTCCTTTGGATGGCGACGGCTTGGTAAGCCTTTGCGAGAGGCGAAACGTCCACTTCGAAAATTCTCTCGATGGAAAACATCTTTGACTGAGCCTGTGCGGGAATGCAACGCGTCTGGGAACTGCTATCCCAAACGCGTTGCAGCGATTGGCTGGCGATGATCAACTACGAATCGCTGTTCCGAGGTAAGCGTCTAAACCTTTTGACTGGGGGCGTGGGATCGTGAAGGAAACGAGTGTGCTTGTTGAAGAGAAGTATCCGGAGCTCAACAAACTCATCCAGATGGGCAAAGAGCGCGGCTTCATCATGTATGAGGAGCTGTATGAGGAATTGCCCGAGGAGGTGACGGGCATCGCGGAAGAACTCGACGACATTTACCTACGACTGTCAGAACTCAACATCGATGTCATGGACGCCGAGACTGCAGAGAAAGAGGGCCGAGAAGCTGCCGCCGCCAAGAAGGCCGCAAAGAACAACAAAAAAACTGTGGCCAAGACGGAAACGAAACCGGTAGCGACCGAGCAGCTGGAAAAGACCAACGATCCGGTGCGCATGTACCTGCGCGAAATGGGCACTGTAAAACTCCTCGACCGTGAGGGTGAGGTAGATATCGCCCAGCGCATCGAGGCCGGCGAGGCGAAGGTATTCATTGCGTTATCAAAGGAACGCAAATTGCTCGAGCTTTTCCTACGTACCAACGAGCGGGCGCGCCGCGAACGGCGAGGGGTGCGCGAGCTGCTTCAGACCCACACCACCGAGTTGGACGACAAGGGCCGGGACCGGGTGCGCGAGGGCCAGCGACTTTTCCGAACCATCTTGCGGCTCGACGGGGAATCACGGGAGCTCCGTCGGCGTTTGCGGCGCTGCAAGAAGACCGGAAAGCGTCATCAGGAGCTGTCGGACAAGATCGATGCGAACACCGCGGAGACCGCGATTCTGGTGCGGCGGGCGGACTTTACAACGACGACAAGAAATCGCCTCCTGACCTTCTTCGGCGAGGTCGAGCGGCAATTTGCGATCCCGATCCAGACCATCAACCGCGACAAGAAGAAGCTGCTGCAGGAGCGCAACAAGGAGCGTCGCAAGTTTTACTCGTCGCGTGTGAAGCGCTACGAGGAAGAGCTCGAGGGGCTCGAGGAGCGCTTCGTTATTCCCTACGAGCGCCTCAAGGTCTTGCTCACCGAGGTGCGTCGGGGCGAGGCGGAGACCGACCGCGCCAAGCAGGAGCTCATCGTCGCCAACCTCCGACTGGTGGTTTCGATCGCCAAGAAGTACACCAACCGCGGCCTGCAGTTCCTGGATCTGATCCAGGAGGGGAACATCGGCCTCATGAAGGCGGTC
>CAYPBC010000330.1:0-3444 GCA_964408845.1 uncultured Thermoanaerobaculia bacterium | reverse complement strand
CGACTGATTGAATGCTCCGGGACTCACCCGGCGCCGGGGATCATAACAGGAGTCGTTCCTTCCAGGGCGTACCACGCGAACCAAAAGGCGTAGCGGATGGCCGTCAGACGGTCGGGTTCGCCGAGCGGCTCCACGGTTGCGACGCCGAGATCGACATCGAAGCCGATGCGCAGAGCCATGCCTTGCACCGTCAATTCAAGCGAGCCCGCCCGCGCTCCGGTTGCCGCGGCCAGCGCCGGCAGTGCCATTGCGGTGTCCTCTCCGTCGATGGTGACGATGACCAGACGGTCTTTGAGCAAGAGACCTCCGGCCGGCGGCAGCGGGTCGACGGGGAACCTGAGAATGTCGGATCCGAAGTAGGAGTGGTAGGGGTCGCGCTTGTAGA
The DNA here is from genome assembly GCA_964408845.1 of uncultured Thermoanaerobaculia bacterium. Taxonomy (GTDB): domain Bacteria; phylum Acidobacteriota; class Thermoanaerobaculia; order Thermoanaerobaculales; family Sulfomarinibacteraceae; genus Sulfomarinibacter. Next base: position 3,059 of record CAYPBC010000330.1, on the reverse strand, counting down.
GCGTCTTCATGTCGGGCGACGGCGCCAGCACCGCGGTTTCGGGAAAGCGGGACCGCCAATCTTCCCATGTCTCCAGATGAGCGAGACGCAACTCGAGCCGTGGTTGGGTGTCCGGCGCCGGTCCGGCGACCGGGCGCCCGTCGAGCTGAATCCACAGCGGCGTGTCCGGCGGCCCCGACCGGCGGTCATACAACAGGGTGTTGGAGTTGTAGAGCAGTCCCGAAACGCCGAGCTCGACCTCGACGCCGTCGGCCTCGCGGCTGAATACCGAGACGCTGTCACTCAGTGGGCAGTAGGTGACGGCGATGGACTCGCCGCCGACCACGTCGTTGACGACCTCGTGCCAGCGCATCAGCCGCAGCGGATAGGCGCGGGCGTCACCCGAGATCTCGACCCCGATGACCCGGTCGTCGGGCACCAGCATCTTGCCGCGCTCCTCGCGGTTGAAGCGGTCGACCTCGGTCGCATCTGTCATGGCGGGGGTCACCAACGCCCGGACGCCATCGCGATTCATGGCGCGCACGATGTATTGTCTGGGCACCGTGGCGTCCGCGAGATCGAATTCGGCGCCCCGGGCGCCGCCGCCCGCCTGGTCGAAGAGGGGAGCGACAAGCACCGCGCCGACGATCAACGTCACGACTGCAGCCGCCGGCGCCACCCACCAACCGCTGCGGATGATGGCCGGGATCTTCACCGGGTCAGAACTCCGTGGCGGCAACCGGCGCCGAGTCCGGTTCGATCGACGACAGCGACGCGACGGCGTGGCCAGTGCGCGAAACTGCGGCATCTCTGCGGTGGCTCATGTCGACCACACCCAACCCCAGGACCAGCGGCAGATAGAGGATGCTGGCCAAAAAAAGCCGGCGCGCCGACTGACGGCTGCGGTTGCGAAGAAACATCCAACCGAGCGCAAGAAAAGCCATCCCCACGACCTGTGATGCGACCAGGAAGGCGCCGCCGGTGACTCCCGCGGCGCTGAGCGCAGCGGTGATCGGCAGCAGCGCGGCCGCGTAGATGAATGCCAGCCGCCCCGTCAGGCGGCCTTCGGCATCCACCACCGGCAACATTCGGAAGCCGCCGCGGGCGTAGTCGTCGCGGTACAGCCAGGCAAGGGCGAGGAAGTGCGGAATCTGCCACACGAAGAGGATGCCACCGAGGATCCAGGCGCCGGTGTCGAGCCGTCCGGTGGCTGCGGCCCACCCCATCATCGGCGGCACCGCCCCGCAAACCGCGCCGACCACGGTGTTGAGCGGGGTCAGCACCTTGAGCGGGGTGTAGACCAGCACGTAGAGCAGGATCACGCCGAGCGACAGTCCTGTAGTGAGCCGGTTTGTGCCGGCGGCCAGCACTGCCAGACCAGTCAACGCCGTCACCACTCCCCACACGGCCGCACGGTTACGGGAGATGCGGCCGGCCGGCAGGGGGCGCTCTCGGGTGCGCAGCATGCGGCTGTCGCGCTCGACCTCCCACCACTGGTTGAGGATGTTGGCCCCGAAGGCGCTCAGTGCGGTGCCGACGACGGCGGCCGCGCCGACCCATAGCGATGGGTTGCCCCGTGCTCCGAGCAGGTAGCCGACGAAAGCCGTCAGTACGACCAGCGCACCGAGGCGCGCCTTGGCAAGCTCGAGGTAGTCCGAGATTAGATTGTGCACGGGGCCGATCCTGTTGCGAAAAATTTCATCTCGTCGGTACTTTCCGGTTGTCTTTCGATCTGCGATGATTGGCTGCGATCGCCGGGGAGTATAACGCATGCGGCGCCATCCCCATTTCACTCGGAGGTGAGCCATGACCTCGATCCGTTCTCATCGTAGCTACGTCCTTCCCCTTGGTTTTGCGATGACGGTCTCCATGTGGGCGGCGGCCTACGTCTGCCGGTTGCCGGCGGTGATGGCGCCGAGCTGGATGGTGCTGGGATTGATGCTGGCGATGGTGGCATTGTGGGGATGGACTACCGGGCTCCGCACCGGCGACGGCTGGTTCGCCGGAGTGATGGTGGGCGCCGCGGCGGCCATCGTCAACATGTTGATCCTCGGCAGCGTCCTGGCGTCGGCGGATGGCGGCGGTGTCGTGCCATCGGCCCTGTGGTGGGTGCCAGGGTCGATCCTGATCATTGCGCTGGTTTCGGGCGTTTTTGCGGCTGTACCGGGCCGTCGTGTGGATCAGGTTCCCGATCCCGCCGACTGGACGGCCTTGTTCTCCAAGGTCGCAGTCGCGGCGACCTTCCTTCTCGTTGTCGCCGGCGGGCTCGTGACCTCGAACGAGGCCGGTCTCGCGGTGGTCGACTGGCCGAATACCTTTGGCACCAATATGTTTTTGTTTCCACTCACGCGGATGACCGGTGGCATCTACTACGAGCACGCGCACCGGCTCTTTGGCGCCCTGGTGGGTCTGACCACGATTGCGCTGGCCGTTCGTCTGTGGCGGACCGACGACCGCCCCTGGCTGCGTCGCGTAGCGATCGTAGCTGTGGTCCTCGTGATTCTCCAGGGCATGCTCGGCGGGCTGCGGGTCACCGGCGGTTTCACACTCTCGACCTCCGAGACCGACATGGCGCCGAGCATCGTACTTGCTGTGCTCCACGGAGTCCTCGGCCAGGTATTCCTCGGTCTGATGGTGGCGATCGCAGTGGTCACGAGCAGGTGGTGGCGGCTGGCGCCGGCGGCCGAGCCACGTTCGACGGTGGACGGTGACCGGTCTCTGCAACTGTGGCTGGTGGCGACCCTGGTGGTTCAGCTCGTCCTCGGCGCAGTGCAGCGTCACCTCGCCTGGGGGCTGATCATCCACATCTCCCTCGCGGCGGTGGTCGTGATGCTGGCGGTGATTGTCGGCGCCCGTGCGTGGGGGCTTTACCACGGTGTCTGGCCTGTGCAGCGGCTCGGCCAGGCGCTCATCGGCGTCGTCAGCATTCAGGTGGCCCTCGGCATAGCGGCGCTGGCCGTGACTCAGGGACGCGCGGTCGTCGGTAGCCCAACGATCCTCGAGGTCACCATCACCACCGCCCACCAGGCCACAGGAGCGGTACTCCTCGCGCTCGCAGTCATGTTGCGCCTGTGGACGCG
>CAYPBC010000329.1:0-3461 GCA_964408845.1 uncultured Thermoanaerobaculia bacterium | reverse complement strand
TGTAGGTACCGCGGCGGATGGCCGGGTTTTCCCGCAACGCCGCCTCAAAACCCTTGTCGGCGATCTCCTCGACGAACGGCACCATGGCGTTGGTCAGCGCCCTCGTCGACGCCCGCGAGGCGGTCGCCGCGAGGTTGGGGACACAGAAGTGGATGATGCCGTCCACCTCGTAGGTGGGGTTCGAGAAGTCGGTCGGCCGCGAGGTCTCGCAGCAGCCGCCCTGGTCGATCGAGAGATCCATGATCACCGACCGCGGTTTCATCAGCTTGAGCATGTCGCGGGTGACCAATATCGGGGTCCGGTCGCCGTGCACCGCCACCGCGCACACCAGGATGTCGGCGAAGGCAAGGGCTTTTTCGATTCGCGGCCGGGTGGCGATCATGGTCGGCACCTCGTCCGGGGTCACCGCCTGGACGCGCCGGAGCGCATTGATGTCGTTGTCCAGCACCACCACGTGGGCGCCGAGGCCGCGCGCGAACTTGGCCACCTCGCAGCCCAGGGTGCCGGCGCCAAGGATGACTATCGAAGCCGGCGGGATGCCGGGTGCGCCGCCGATCAGAAGTCCCTTGCCGCCGAATTCGTTGAGCACCAATCCGGCGCCGATAGTCACCGCGAGCCGGCCGGCGATCTCCGACATGGCCTCGAGCACCGGGGCATGGCCATCGTCGTCCTCGATGATCTCATACCCGACCGTCGTCACCTTGTTCTCGAGGAGCTTTGCGAAGTAGTCCTCTGATGCGACCGCCAGGTGCCAGGCGGAGATCACAATCTGTCCCGGCTGGTAGCTTTCGCACTCGTCGGGGATCGGCGGCGACAGACGGATCAGTAGCTCCGATCGCAGCCGGACCTCCTCGTCGGAGTAGACGATCGTCGCGCCCACGTTGCGGTAGACCTCGTTGGGGAATCCGGCCTCGAGACCGGCGTCGTCCTCGACGTACACCCGGTGTCCCTTGTCGGTCAGCAACCTTACCCCACCAGGGGTGAGACCGATGCGGTGCTCGAAGGATCTGCGGTCCTTGATCAATCCGACGTCCATGGTACCTCCCAGCGGATGTGAATTTCAGCACATCCCAGGGCCCGCGGCAACAAGAGAAAACCGCCAAGACGCCAAGAACGCCAAGCACCCATCGCAAACACGAAGACACGAAGGCATCGCAAAACCGCCCACTCATCGCAACTTGCCCACAGATCACGCAGATGGACGGCGCCCCACCCTCAAACAAAAGAGAGGCGAGGGGGCGGCGATCGCCGGATCGCCGGCTGTTCCGCCGTCAATCTCCGGTACTTCCCATCACATTGGTGGTGAGCTCTTTGCGTCCTTCGCGTCTTTGCGGTTGAAAACCTGGACGCCAGGGTGGTGCCGGCTCGCCAAGTGAGCAGAGTGACACCACTCCAATCGATGCGATGATCTGCGTTTATCTGCGTGATCTGTGGGCAAATTGCGATGGCAGGAGGGGTGGCCTTTGTGTCTTTGTGTCTTTGTGTCTTCGTGTTTGCGACGTGGGCGGGTGGCGAGTCAGGCGAGCGAACCGAGCAGCGCTTTCACTCGATTCTCGGCGTCGGTGGGAACGACCAGAATCAGGCGGATCATCAGCGACACGCCGACTCGGGCCCACTCGGTGGCCATGGACCAGCGGGCGTCGGGGGCGGCCAGGAGCGCATCCGGCTCACCCTCAGCTTCGGGGTCGCTGGCGGTGGGGTCCACCACCTCGGACAGCGTGCGGTCGCGGCCAAGGGTCAGCCAGACGACGGTCCGGCCGGACAGCGCACCCTGCGAGAGGACCAGCGAAAAGCGTTCGCCGAGCTCTTGAAGCTGGGGCCCCACCGGCAGCACCACCGGCTCGGGGTCGGCTGGGTGACGGTAGACGACGTTGTAGACGTCGTCCGGGCGGCGCAGGGTCTCGGCGATGCGGACGACCGTATCGGTGAGGCGGCGGCGAAAACCGGGCTCCGCCGGCGCGGGCACGTCGAGCGCCAGATCGATCCGGCAGCGCGCGCCGGCGGTGCTCGCGAACGGCCGCGTCTCGAGGGCGGAGCGCACCTCGCCGCCCCGGCGCCACGCCCGCCAGCTCCGGATGACGAGGGCAAAGGGCGAGATCACGATGAGGGCCAGGGCGCCCGCGCTCGCCGCCAAACAGCCACGCGACCCACTCGATCGCCTGGGTTCATGAGAGAGGTCAGCCATCTACCTCTTTCGGCATCGGGAGAAAAAACCGGCGCACGGTCATCAGGTAACCGAGAAAGGTGCCCCACACCACGACCCACACCAGCACCATCACCCACCGCCCCGGCATTGCGATCCCGGACAGCAGGACCATTTGTTCCTCGGGCAGGCCCATTGCCAGGACAAACTCCGCCGGATCGGCACACACAGCGGTGATCACCGAGGAAAGGGTGGCGAGAATGATCGCGACGAACCCGCCCCACCACGCCCACGGCGCACGCCGGGCGCTTCCCCACGCAAGGGCGACGCACCCCGCCAGAATCGCAAACCACACAGCGGCGCCGCTGGCCCCGCTGAGCACGACCCCGAAGAAGGGCACGACAAATCCATAGGCCGGCATCACCAGAACAGACACCGCGGCCAGCGCCCATACGATCACCAACGTCAACAAACGCCCCGGCAGATCGTCGGTCCACTGGGGTTGGGGATCGCGGGCGCGGCAGGTGGCGACAACGTGCGGAGAACGGTAGAAGAGCACGAAGGCTCCGGGCAGCAGCACGTACAGGATCCCGATGACACCGAAGACCACGAGGCCCACGACAAAGACGAAATTCGGTGGGAGTTCCGAGCCGGCAACCATCCCCCGCAGCATGACCGGCACCAGCCATGCGCCGACGACCATCGAGCAGATGCCGGTCACCAGCCAGATCCACGACAAGGACAAAGTCAGCTCACACGCCCAGCGCCGCGCGCGGATGGATCCGACACCGAGCCAGATGAAGATGGCTGCCACGACCGTGTAAAGCGCTGCCGAGGGCACGGTGGAACGCAGGTCGGCGGCCCCCGTCAGCGATGTGGCAGCCAGGATCAACGCCACGAGCAGCACGCAACAGGCGCCAATCAGAATCTCAATGACTCCGAAGATGACGAGCCCGAGGCTGTGGTCGGTGAACTCGGATGTGGAAACCGCTTCGCGTCCCTGGTGCGAGGTACAGACCATGACCAATCGTACCCGGTTCTTGGATTTCGAATTCCGAACTTCGGATTTCGGATTTGCCGCCCAGTACACGAGACGCCTGAACCGCAAGGCAAATCAATCCGGCGGGTCTTGGGTGCGGCCGTCCCGGCCGCATATGCAGGCGAGACGCCTGCGCTACAAGTGCTCCGGCAGCCCCCTCGGAGCCCCCAGTCGGCGTGGCGCTGTCGCGTAGGGCCTCGTCGCGAGGGCCGCGAGACATCGTAAGATGGCGGTCGCTTGCGACCGCCAGATTGCGGCGTATCGCGGGCCGCAGCAGAG
>CAYPBC010000328.1:0-3461 GCA_964408845.1 uncultured Thermoanaerobaculia bacterium | reverse complement strand
CGCCATCGAGCACTGTGATGACGTCCGGGGAGTGCTCCAACACAACGTGGATCTCTTGAAACCGGGCGGGCTGCTTTACATAGGTACCACCGACTCCTCGCCGGTGGCGATGGACGACCTCGAGCCCGAGATCATGAGGCTCCACCAGCCGTTCCACCGGGTGATCTTCACCGAGCAGTCGCTCCATCGTCTGGCGACCGATTTCGGTCTCGAGGTGGGGCAGAGCTATCGCAGGTCCTATCAGGACACCCTTCGCCCGTTTTCCAACTACCGGTTTCTGGACGAGCTCAATCGAGCTCTGGACCACAACCTGGATCGGGCGCTGACCCCCGAGGAGTCGACCCGCGCCTTCATTCGAAGCCCCCGGCTGTGGTTCTTCGCATTCTTCGGGTTCCTCTTCCCGTCAGCCTACGAACCCGCCGTAATCGCCCGCAAGCCGGGGTAGGATGGGTGCCCATGGCACCCATGCGAAGACTCCTAACCCCTATTTTTTGACTAGCTTTCGCGTGCGGTTCATCGTCGGCCTCAGCAGGGCGCTGGTGAGGGATGCAGACTTGAGAACTTCTACGGCAATTGAGCTACCATCGGATGGGGTATTTGTCTGTGTCACCAATGAGGGCGGAAAAGACCGAAACCGAAAATCCTGGAGCGCACCGGCTGCTGAATGCTCTCACCCGTTTGAGGGAGGTTCGGCGAAGGTATGCCTTTGATTCCGGCGACGGACAACAGTTCACCCTGACGGTGAACTGCCTCGATTCAATCATCTCAGATCTGGAGGGATGGCTGAAACCGGGCGGCAGACCGATCGAATTCGGCGATCTCGATCTGCGGTTGGCTGCGGTCGAGGAGATGATTGAATCCACTGGTCTCCCGGCCCACGCGCACGTCATTGCCAGCGTTCGGGAGACGCTGACCGTACCGGCCGGAAACACGGACTCCGACGAAGAACCACCGCCGCCACAACGGTATGAACCACCGCCTACCTCCGTGGTCACTCGGTCCACACCCGACGCCGATTTGGATGAATGGGAAATTCGGGCCGCGGCGGAGAGTCGATTGGGAGGCCGGGGATGGTTGATTTGGCCGGCGCTTTTCGGCTGCTGTTTAGCCGCCGCCGCCCTTCTGTCGTTCTGGTTGGGAGAGACGGGGTATGATCTCCAAGGTCCGACCGACCAGGCCGTCCTCGATGCGCCGAAAGTCGCGGCGCCGGCGATGGCGCCGGCCACAACGGCAAATCCCATCCCGTCCAGGATGGATGAATCGTTGGAGTTCAACGGAGAGACGCTGGCGCAGTTGGCGGGCGAAATCAACCTTGCGGAGGAGGCGTTGCGCAACGAGGATCTGCATCTGGCGCTGCAACACTTCGCCGCCGCGGCGGCCATCGATCGCTATCACCGGCGAGTGCTCGACTTGGGCGAAACCTTGATCAACGCTCTGTTGACGGGAGCCGATGTGGCCTTCGACAACAGCGAATGGGAACTCGCCGCCGATCGGATCGACAATGCGCGGCAAATCGCACGGGGTCTTCATATCGACCCTTCAGCGATCGACCATACCGCCCAGAAACAGGCGGCTATGACTCGCTTCGAAGATGCCACACCGGAAGATCGGGGCGCATTCCACAGGGCCGTGGGACACTCGGTTCGGGTCACACTGATGAACGGGGATGTGCTCTTCTGCCGGGCCGAGGCATTCGAAGACAACACACTTTTGCTCGTGGTTCACTCCGGAGTTGAAGGCGGAGGGGTGCAGTTTTCAAAAAAGATCCCCCTGGCGATAATCCGCGAACTGCGCATATTCGACGCCGAGCGTCCGTCGGAGACGGTTCTGGCGGAGTAGTCATCACCAATTTCCTTGCCGGATTCCAGGAGAAGGAGGTCTGTCATGTTGGGAGTGGTTGGAGTACTCATATCTATTGCCCTGGTCATCTATCTTGCGTTCAAAGGATGGAGCATCATCCCCGCCTCTCTGGTGTGTTCGCTGGTCGTCATCATCACCAATAATGCTGAGATCTGGCCGAGCATCTCCGGTTCGTATGCAGATGGATTCAAGTACTTCATCGGGGCATTTTTCCTCATCTTTTTCTTCGGATCGCTCTTTGGCAGGGCCATGGGTGACAGCGGATCCGCCAACTCCATTTCGTACAAGCTGTTGAGGGTTTTTGGAGCAAAGAGGGCTCTTCTGGTTCTGATTCTCTCGACCGCGACTCTCACCTATGGTGGTGTGAGTGTATTTGTCGTGGTGTTCACGATCTATCCGATCGCGGCCGTCCTCTTCAAAGAGGCAGATCTGCCGAAAAGATTGATTGTCGGTGCGATCGCTCTCGGTGCCGGAACCTTTACGATGACCGCTCTGCCCGGTACGCCCGCAATCCAGAACCTCATACCTGCCCAGGTTCTCGGCACCCCTGCGACGGCAGCACCGGTTCTCGGCATCGTGGCAAGCGTCATCATGTTTGGATTGGGATTCTGGTATCTCTCGTGGCAGTCAAACGTCGCCAAGAGGAACGAAGAACATTTCATCCCGGGTCCCAATGACGATATGGACAAGATGTCCCTCGTCGATCCGAGCCTCCTTCCCGATTGGAGGCTCGCCTTGCTTCCCCTCATCAGCGTCATCGGACTCATCGTGATCTTGAAAAACCTGAATCCGATCTATGCAGTGACGATCGCCCTCGCAACAGGGACGTTGCTGACCTACATCCTATTCTGGAAACGAATAGAGAACCCTTTGAGAACGCTCAATGAGGGTGTCTCCCAAAGTGTGATGCCCTTGCTGAATACCGCCGCGATCGTCGGTTTCGGTTTTGTCGTCAAGGGCGTCGTCGCCTTCAAGAGCTTCGTCGACTTTGCTTTTTCGTTGCCCCTGCCACCGCTTGTATCTGCCGCCTGCGCAGTCAACATCATGGCTGGGATAACTGGTTCGGCCAGCGGTGGCTTGACGATTTTCATGAAAACGATGGGTCCCGAATACATGGGGATGGGACTGGCCCCTGACGTCTTACACCGAATCTGTTCGGTGGCGTCGGGCGGATTGGACTCTCTCCCCCACTCTGGGGCGGTCATCACGTTGCTCATGGTCATGGGCGTCACCCACAGAGAGGGATACAAAGACCTTGGAGTCGTTACCGTAGCCTTCCCCATCATGGCGACGATTGTCATTATCCTCCTTGCGATGATGGGTATTCACTGATCCATTCCCGCGAGAACCCACAGTCCCGCCCGCACGAGACAGCGGTTCCTGGAACGGGTTTGGCTACGCCAACAGCCCGAGGGCGTTAGCTGAGCCCTGAAGCCTCAACGTGCTCGGCGCAGCGGAGCAGGAGTCCACGAAACCACTGTTGGGCAGGATCCCCATCCAGCCGCTTGTGCCAGACAAGATCGTATGCGAAACCGGCGAGCGGGAAAGGTGGAGGCACAGTCTCCAGCTCGACCTGTCCCTTCATCGCCTGCACCGCCGCC
>CAYPBC010000327.1:0-3463 GCA_964408845.1 uncultured Thermoanaerobaculia bacterium | reverse complement strand
GAGATGATGATTTCGGGATCGACCTTCAGCATTTCGGCGGCGGCCTTGTCGACGTAGTCGATCTGCGACAGCACGGACTTGATGCAGTTGAGGCGCGCCCGCTTCTTGACGTCTGAGCGGACGATGGTCCACGGCGCGATCGTGCGGTTGGTCTCCGATAGCATCTGGAACTTTTTGACCGTGTACTGGTCCCAGAGCTTCTGAGCCTGCTCATCCACGGGCGAGATCTTGTACTGTTTGAGAAGGTCGCCATGGCGTGACATGAACCGGCGGAGCTGCTCCTTCTTGGATACCGAAAAGTAGAACTTGAAGAGCTTGACGCCGTCCTTCACCAGCATCTGCTCGAAGTGCGGGACGTCCTTGATGAATCGTTTGTTCTCCTCATCGGTACAGAAACCCATGATCGGTTCGACCATGGCGCGGTTGTACCAGGAGCGATCGAAGAACACGATCTCACCGGCCGCCGGCAGGTGTGCCGTGTACCGTTGGAAGTACCACTGCGTGCGTTCCTTGTTACTCGGTTTCTCGAGCGCGACGACGCGGGCGCCGCGGGGGTTCATGTGCTCGGTAAACCGTTTGATGGTGCCACCCTTGCCGGCCGCGTCGCGACCCTCGAAGAGCAGCACCAGTCGCATGCCATCGGCCCTGACCTGGGACTGCATCTTCATGAGCTCGATCTGAAGGTCGTGGAGCTGCCGTTCGTAGTCGAGGGTCGTCTCCTTCACCAACACCGGGACGCCATGCTTCTTCTCCCCGGTTTCGCTCGACTTGAAGGACGTATGCTCATGGAGTTTGACGGGGCGCGGCCCCTTCGCCGATCCCTTGGGGCCCGCGTTTTTCTTCTTAGAGGACTTTTTCATGTTGGCCTCGCTCTCTCGAGTATAAAGGGCGGCACCCTGTCAGCGAATGAACTTGCCGAGCTTCCGCTTCTGCTTCTGCATGATCTTGAACTCCCGATCACCCCTGATGACGATGTCCGGATTCGGAGTGAAGTCGAGGGTCCGGCTCCGGCCCGTGTACTTGATCTGGTTGAGGATGAGCTTGATGGTCTCGAGCCGGGCGAGCGCCTTGTCGTCGGAACGGATGATGAACCACGGCGTCGCCGGGGTGTGAGTCTTTTTCAGGAGCCGGTACTTCATGTGGGTGAAGTCGTCCCACAGCTCCTGTGCCTGGAGGTCCACCTCGCTCAGCTTCCACTGCCGTAACGGGTCTTTCTTCCGTCGCTTGAAACGGAACGCCTGTTCCTCCCTGGAGACCGAGAAGTACAGCTTGATGAGAATAGTGGTCTTGTCCTCGATGATCCGTTCCTCGTAGCCGACGACCTTATCCATAAACCGCTTGTACTGGGCCTTCGTGCAGAAACCCATGACCGGTTCGACCAGGGCTCGGTTGTACCAGCTTCGGTCGAAGAGGACGATTTCGCCGGCGTGGGGGAGATGCTCGATGTAGCGCTTCATGTGGAGTTCGGTCCGCTGGATCTCGGTGGGTTTGCCGAGGGCGATGACGCGGTAGCGTTTCTCGTTCATATAGCGCACCACGCGGCGGATAGTGCCGCCCTTGCCGGAGGCGTCGCGGCCATCGAAGAGAATGATCGCCTTTCTGTTGGTGCGTTCGATGTGCTGCTGCAGCTTGATCAGCTCGGCCTGGTAGGGCTTGAGCATTTCGGATCTGAAGTACTTTGTGAGGGCCGCGTCGATGACCTCGCGGCGGTCCTTCTTCTTCATGCTCTTCTGCACGGCCCGGATCTGCTCGATAGTGCTCGCGGCCTCGGCGGCCGGCTCGGCGCGATCGACGACCGCGCGGATCCTCGAGGTGGACCCCTCGATCACCTCCGGATCGGTCGCGCGCCGATTTTCTTTTTCTTTTGCCGTCACAGTCATCCTCCTGATGGAACGGACCTTGAAGTATAACCGAGCGAGTCGAAAGTGGCGTTTCTGCCTTGGCCCGAATATCTCACCACGTCCCTACTGCGGCCAGCGATATACTGCAATCTGCGGCGTATGCTCCCATCGGGCTGCTCGACGTACTTTCTAGTACGACTGCGCGGCCCTCAGGTCGCAATCGCCACATCTCACAGCATCTCGCTGGCCTCGCAACGTGACGTGGTGAGATATGCCGGCTAAAATTGAAGCATGGCCGACTGGATCCAACAGATCGACGACACGCTGGGACAATACCTCGGGATCGCGGCGACGACGGTCGACAAGATCTTCTGGACCATCGCCATCGGATTGCTGTTCCTTCTGCTCCGGAGGGCGGCTGTCCATGTGCTCAGCCGGCGCCTCGAGGACACCGCCAGGCGGTACATCGCGGTCAAGACTGTCAACTACCTGCTCGGGATTCTGGCGGTGCTGGCGCTGTTACGGATCTGGCTGGGCGGCGTCACCGGTCTCGCAGCGTCGATCGGCATCATCTCCGCCGGTATCGCGATCGCGCTCCATGCGCCGCTCACCAACTTCGCTGGCTGGATCTTCCTGACCATTCGGCGACCGTTCACGGTCGGCGACCGGATCCAGATCGGCGAGCATGCCGGCGACGTGATCGACCTCAGGCTCTTCGCATTTTCCCTGGTGGAGATCGGGAATTGGGTCGATGCCGACCAGAGCACCGGCCGAATCCTCCACATCCCCAACGGCAAGGTCTTCACCGAGACGGTCGCCAATTACACTCAGGGCTTCAACTTCATCTGGGACGAGATTCCGGTCACGGTCACCTTCGAGAGCGATTGGCGCAAGGCGAAGGACCTGCTGGCTGAGATAGCAAACCGGCATGCGGTGCTGACCAGCGATGAGGCGGCGCGGCAGGTGCGGCGAGCGGCGAGCAGCTATTTGATCAAGTACGAGCACCTCACCCCCATCGTCTGGACCTCGGTGGCGGACATCGGGGTGACTCTGACGATACGCTTCCTGAGTGACCCGCGCCGCCGTAGGTCGGCTGAGGCCGCGATTTGGGAGGACATCCTCGACGCCTTTGCCTCGACCGAGGACATCGACTTCGCCTACCCGACGCAGCGCTTCTACGACAATGTCGCCGAGGGCAAGCCGGGAGCGAGGGCCGACCTAGAACCAAGGCGCGGATAAAAAATCCCGTCCCTACTGATCAGGGGCCTTTCCGATATTCGATGAGATCTCCCGGGGTGCAGTCGAGCGCCTCGCAGAGTTTTCCCAGGGCGGAGGATTGATCGGAATCAAGGACCACAGCGGCCCGACGAGCCACACTTCGGTGGTGAAGAGAGAATCTCGAAGGCTCGCACGAGAGCGTAAGACGGTACTGGCGATGATCGAGATGTACTGCGCCAAGCGCCACGGCGGTGACGGGCTGTGCCGGGAGTGTTCGGAGCTGGCCGACTACGCCGACCGGCGGCTCGATCTTTGCCCCTACGGGCCCGACAAACCCACCTGCACCAACTGCCCGATCCACTGCTACCGGCCGGAGCCCCGGGAGAGAATGCGCGAGGTGATGC
>CAYPBC010000326.1:0-3470 GCA_964408845.1 uncultured Thermoanaerobaculia bacterium | reverse complement strand
AATCTGTCGCTCCTTCGGAGCTCAAACCAGGGCTTCACTCCGGAGAAACTTCACGCAGTTTCTTCTTCAGTGTCTCCCGAAGAATCGCGGGTGGGGCGCTGGTTACTGATCACTGGATCACTGGTTAGTTGCAGCGCCCAGGTACCAGTCACAAATTTGTCTTCTGGCTTTCAAGGAACTGGCCGCGCAACCGGGTAGAATGGGCGGCGATGACCGAATCCGCTATTCGTCGCGTCGGGGTGGTCCTCAAGACCACGAGTCCCGAGGCCGCCGAGCTCGGCCGATCGCTGCTGGTCGAGCTCTGCCGACTGGGTCTCGAGCCTGTGGTCGATCGCGAATCGGCGCAGGTCCTCGACAGTAACGACGATGTCGAACGGGAAGCGTTGGCCGGGCTCGTCGACCTGATTGTGGTTCTGGGAGGCGACGGCACCCTCCTTTCGGTCACCCGCGGCGCCATGGGTGGAACACCAATCCTCGGCATCAACATGGGCACCCTCGGCTTTCTCACCGAACACAGCCCGGAGGAGTTGCTGCCGATGCTGCATGCGGCGTTGGAGGACCGCGCCGAATCAGCACGCCGGGAACGCCTCCTGGTCACCGTCGAGACGCCCGGCAACGAACCCATCGCACGCTGCGTGCTCAACGACGCGGTGGTCAACAAATCCGCCCTGGCGCGCATGTTGGTGCTGTCGGCGCATGTCAACGGGGAGTTCGTCAGCCGGTTCAAGGCCGATGGTCTGATCGTGGCCACGCCGACCGGATCTACGGCCTACAACCTGTCGGCAGGCGGACCGATCCTCTACCCCACTCTGGAAACCATCGTGATCACGCCGATCTGCCCGCACACGCTGACCAACCGGCCAATCGTCCTCTCCCTCGACTCGACGATCGAGATCCGTCTCGAGAGCCACACCGAGGAGGTGTATCTGACCCTCGACGGGCAGCAGGGCTTCCCGATCAGCATGAGCGACGTCATCAGTATCGAGCGCTGCCCCGACCCGGTAACCCTGATCACTCGTCCAAGCCGCTCCTACTTCCAGATCCTCCATCGGAAGCTGAAATGGGGGGAGAGGGGCGGGTGAGATACCGCCATCTGCGACGCACGGTGATCGCCGTGCTGGCGACCGTCGCTTTCGTCCTCCTCTTTGGGCTGCTGATTCGAGCCGTCCTCGAGGCGGCGCCGACGCGCCGCATGGCCATACTCTGGATCGAGCGGATCGCCGGCGGGTACGGCGCCGAGCTCAGTATTAATGATCTTCACTGGGGAATTCTGCCCCCCGGGGTTCGCCTCCGCGGGGTCAGCTTCAGGGCCGCGGGCATGGCCGCCGAGGTGGATGCCCTCCAGGTGGACCTCGGACGAGTGTGGTTTGCCCGGCGCACCGTGGAGCTCGGCACCGTGGCAGCGAGCGGGGTCCGCCTCTCCCTCGACGGTCTCCCCCGGTCGTCGGGCAGCGCTCGGCGACCGTTCAAGATCCGGGTCCAACACCTGGAGTTGGACGACGTCACATTCGAGGGGGTCGATCTCCCGGGCGGGCTCGCCCTCGACCTCGAGGGTCTCCGCTCGGGTTGGACCACCGAGGATGACGTGGCCATGGGGTTCGTCGAGATCGCCGGCGCGCGGGTCAAGATCGGCAAGATGGAACCACTCGACGCTGTCATTCAGGCGCGCTTCGGTCTCTCCGACCATGCCCTTGAATTCCAGAGCTATCGGATCGAAGGCGATGGTTTCACCTTGCGAGGCAATGGTCGAGTGGCGTCCGGGGGCGCTCGGTTCGAGGTCGGTGGGCCGCTCGATGTGGGCTGGCTCGACGGCTTCATTCGCAGCCACGGGCTACTGTCCGGCGCCGCCGAGGTCGCAGTCGTCCTCGACACCTCGGCCGAGTCGCTGCTCATGGCCGAGGTACGTGCGCCGCACCTGAAGGCGGCGGGATTCCCCCTCGATGAGGTGGAGGGGCGCCTCGTGCTGACGGGGAAAAGCCTCCACGGCACCCTCTCACGCGCCCGATTCCACGGCGGCGTGATCGCCGGGGAGTACGACCTCGGAGAGTTCGGAGGACGATACCCGCACTCGGTCCGCGTGCATGGAAGCAGTGTTTCGCTGGAGGGTCTGCTCGGAAACCTTCGGGTCAAGTCCGCCGGCCTCGCCGCCACCATGGATCTCGACGTCAACCTCGTTTGGGACGGCAAGAAATTTCCAGCGGGCAACGGCTACGCGACCGTTCTCCTCCACGGAGGCGCCCCCGGTTTGCCCGTCGACGGTGTCGTCAACATCGGTCTGACCGGCGACGGCTTCCTCCGCTTCGATGCTCAGGAGTTGGCGATCGGCCATTCGATCGCACGCTGGCAAGGGCCGCTGACTCTCGGCACCTGGGAACCGACGTGGGCGATTGACGTCCAGCCGGCGGTCTTCGACGAGATCATCCCCATGGTCAACACGTGGGTCGGATCGACCGTCCTGCCCGACGAGCTTTCGGGGACCGGCGAGGTCCAGGTCAACCTCAGCGGACCTTTCAAGGATCTCGTGGTCAATGCGAGGGTCGAGGCGGCGCCGGTGAGGCTGGCCCCGGTTGAGCTCGACCGGTTGGTGGCCGAGGCCACCATCGGCGGTTCGCGATTGCACGTCGACTCCGCCCGGTTTCAGATCGGTGACGGCTTCGGTGAGGTCCACGGCGGACTGGCGTGGGGGGAGGCGGCCGGCGAGGAGCAGCTCGACCTGCAAGTTCGCGGCCAGCAAATCCCGCTGTCATCCGTCGCTTCCTGGATCGATCTTGAGTCATGGGTCGACTCCGGTTCGGTGTCATTCACAGGCGATCTCTCCGGTCCGCTCAGCCTGCCCCGGGGCCGCTGGACCGTCGATCTCGAGGATTTCGGGATGGCGGGCCTCGATATCGGAAACGCTTCAACCTCGATAGGTCTCACCGAGGCTCGCTTCGCGTGCCATGACCTGAGCTGCGATAACGGGCTCGAGGGTGAGCTGTGGTGGGACGTCGGCGCGGCCGAAGTCGGCGGCGCGCTGTCCTGGCCTCGGATGCCGCTGGCGGTCCTTGGTGAGGACATCTCGCGACTGGCCGGGAACGTCGCAAATGTTCGCCTGGACTTCAAGCTGCCGCAGGTCGGACGACCTACGGGGCATCTGCACGCGAGCTCGGATCACGCCCGGTTGGCGGTTGCAACCGAGACTGAAACGGTGGTCGTGACGGCCGCCCTCGACGGCGCAGCCGTAGCTACCGTCAACCTCGATCGCACAGATGACGGCGCCCTCCACGGCAACGGAACCCTCGATTTGACCTCGGCCGGCGAGCTCATCTCGCTCCTGGCGCCGGATTCCGGTGTGCCGCTCACCGGCAGCGGCAGCGCGGTCTTTCAGGTCGACTGGGGGGACGAGCCATGGCCACAGCTGGCGGGTCACATCGAGAGCATGGATCTCGAGCTCGAGGAACAGGAGATACGCCTGATCGAGCCCGCCGCTT
>CAYPBC010000325.1:0-3491 GCA_964408845.1 uncultured Thermoanaerobaculia bacterium | reverse complement strand
CTCTTGTGGTAGCTCTGTTGTTGGTCGGCGTTCTCGGGCTGGCTCAGCTCAGGGCGCGTTCGGCGGCGAGCCGCCTACCCGAGCGCGGTTCCTTTGTCGAGACCTTGCCGGGCTGTCCGGCTCGGGTCGAGATTCTCTTCGATGGGAGGGGTATCCCTCACGTGAAAACCGGCAGTGAAATTGCCCTGTGGTTTTCCCAGGGATATCTTCACGCCCGCGATCGGTTCTTTCAGATGGAAATGGCGCGACGATTGGCGGCCGGTCGTCTCGCGGAGGTTTTTGGAGAGACGGCTCTCGACAGCGACCGGAAGATGAGGGTGCTGCGAGTTTCTGCGTCCGCCCGTCGCCAGGCTGCAATGCTGACTGCGGGCGAGCGACGGGAGCTGGAGGCATATGCGGCAGGCGTGAACGCCGCGCTCTCCAAATTCGGAAAGTGGATTGCCCCCGAGATCTGGCTTTTGGGTGTTGAACCGCAGCCGTGGCGGATCGAGGATTCGCTGGCGATCGGCGTCCTGATACAGCTCGACCTGAGCTGGGCGATGGGGGAGGAGCTGCAACGGGCGCTCGAGCTGGCCCGTCTGGGAAGGGACCGGGCCGTCGAGCTCTGGGGATGGACCCCGCGCCAGGCGCGTGCATGGATTCCGCCTGGAGACGGCGTCAAACATCCCCTTCGCGATCACGAGCCGATCACGGCGCCGATGGGTGGGAACGGCTCCAACTGTTGGGCCCTGGCGCCGGAGCGTTGCGTCACCGGGCGACCCTTGCTCGCCAACGATCCTCATTTCGGCGTCCAAATGCCCGGGGCCTTTTACGCCATTCACCTGAGAGGGCCCAAGACCCACGTGGCCGGCGGGTCAATCGCGGGAATGCCCGGCGTCATCATCGGACACACCGAGGGGGTGGCCTGGGGACTGACCCTGTCGATGCTCGATGATCAAGACCTCTTCGTCCTCAGTCTTGACGACTCCGGCGGCCGCGAGCTCGTGGACGGTCGCTGGCAGCCTTTACGGACCGTCACCGAAAACATCGAGGTGCGGTGGCAGCCGGCACCGGTTCTGGTCAAGATCCGCCTTTCGGTGCATGGACCCCTGGTGCGTGAGCAGCGCGACGAGTCGATCGCACTTGCGTGGACGGGACTGTACGGGCCGAGCTTTCTACCCGCTATCCTGAGAACCGATCGAGCGGACACGGTTGAGGAAGCCGCCGCCGCCTGGGAGCGAGTGATCTCTCCATCCATGAACCTGTTGGCGGCCGACACCGATGGGCATATCCTCCATCAGGTGGTGGGTCGGGCGCCTGAACGGGCGAAGGGTGCGGGTCGACTCCCGGCCCCGGGCGGAGACTCGCGCTGGGCGTGGGCGGGGTTTCAGCCGATGTCGGCCAACCCGCGCCGGCTGGACCCGCGGGACGGATTTCTGGCCTCGGCCAACCATGATGTCTTTGGTGAGGGCGACTATCCCGAGCGCGACCGCTTTGCAGCCGACTTTGCACCCCCGTGGCGGTACCGCCGCATTCGATCGGTCCTGAACGCCCGATCGGATTGGACGGTCGATTCGTGTGTCGAATTGCAGGGAGACGTGATGTCGGGTCGTGCGACTGCGATACTCAGACTGCTTCGCCCCGATCTCGAAGCACTGGGCGGCCCGACGGCCGAAGAGGTGATGGCGTGGGATGCGAGAATGATGGTCGATTCCAGCGCAGCTCTCCTTTTCTCGAAGTTGATGATCGAGCTCGAGCAGGAGATCGGTGCGGACGAGGCGGCTCGCGACGGCCTTGGTCGGACACCGATCGGGCCCGAAGAGGTGCTCCTTCTGCTGGCGGGAGGTCTCGACGAGAATTGGTGGGACGATGTCAGGACCGCCGAAAAAGAAAACCGACGCCAAATATTGGATCGGGTCCTCGAACGGCTCGACGGACTCGACGAAGAGGAGCCATGGGGAGAGGCCCATCAGGTGGTCTTCGAACACGCTCTGGCGTGGATCCCAAAGGCCGGCCGGCTGATGGGCGGCTCGTGGGGTCGCGGACCCTTCCCGGTGGCGGGTGGCAATGTGACGGTGAACGCCCAGTATTGGAGCAGGCGCCGCCCGTTTGCGGTCACCGCAATTCCCGCCATGCGCTTTGTCGCCGATGTCGGCAACTGGGATGAGACGGTTCTCGTGCTGCCGGTGGGTGAGAGCGGTCGACCCTGGTCGTCCCATTACTCGGATCAGATCGAAACGTGGTTGGATGTCGGGGAGCGGCGCTTTGTGTTCAGCCGGGAGGCGGTCGAAGCGTCCGCCGTGGCTCGGCTCGAATTGGTTCCCGAGCCTTCGACCCATCCCACACGGAGAGAATCTCAGTGAATGAAATGCGTGTGGACGGACCCGAGCGGGCGGGCAGTGACACCTGCTTGTCCTTTGTGACCTGCGGCCCGCAGCTCGAGGTGGCGCTCAACGCCGCTGCGAATCGCATGACCTCATTGGTGCGTCTCGGGGGCGTGGCGCCGCGCTCGACCCTCGTCCTGGCCGCCGCGGATCTTCTGATTGAAGACGCCGGGCTTTCCCCCGATGCGGTCAGCACGATTGTAGTCTCCCGCGGTCCGGGCTCATTCACCGGCATCCGGGCCGGGTTGGCGACCGCCGCGGGCTTGGCGGCGGCGACCGGCGCCCTATGCTTGGCGTACGACTCGCTCCTGATGTTGGCCGCCCGTTGCGGGGAATCGGGCACCGTCTGGAGCGCCCAACCGGGGCGCCGTGGAGAGGTCTACGCTCGCAGCTACGAGATCGTCAGAGAGCGGACGCCGCGGGCGATCGGCGAGATCGAGATCGTGGCCGTGGGCCAGGCCGCCGAACGCGGGCCGTGGGTTGCAGCTGAGGCCCTCGATCTCGGTGGCGCTGAACGCGCCGCCACTGCTCGGAGCTCGGCCGAGGCGCTCCTCTGTCTGGTGGCATTGGGTGTCACCGCGGATCCCGTCGAGCCGCTCTACGTTGAGGGCCCACCGATCCACCAACCCGACCCCGGTTCCTGAAATGATCGACAGAGTTTCAGTCCGTCCACCGCAGCCCGGTGATGCGCGGACGCTGGCCGAGGCCGAGCTCGAGTGTTTCTCGGATCCCTGGCCACCGCAGTTCTTCGTCTCCGAAATCCTGGCCGACGGGCGGTTCAATCGCCTTCTCGTGGACCGCGCGGGCCGTATGGTCGCCTATCTCTTCTGCGCCTGGCAGTACCTCGATCTGCACGTGCTCAAGGTGGCCACGATACCGCAGTTCAGAGGATGCGGCCTCGCGAGAAGACTGATGGTGCTGGCGGAGGAACACACGTTGGAGATGGGTGGCGAGTCGCTGATCTTGGAGGTCAGATCGAGCAACGAGGCGGCGATCACGATGTACGAGACGCTCGAGTATGACCACGCCGGAACCGGCGCAGGGTATTACCAGAATGGGGAGGATGCGGTCGTGATGAGGAAGAGAATGGGGAATTAGGATCCATCGCAAATTAGGAATTAGGAATTA
>CAYPBC010000324.1:0-3509 GCA_964408845.1 uncultured Thermoanaerobaculia bacterium | reverse complement strand
CGACCACGAAGGTGATGCCGATGATCGCCTCCTGCGGCAGCTTCTCGTCACGGGCGCGGGTCAGCGCAAAGAGCACGGCCGCGAGTGTCGCGAAGGCCATGCTGTAGAGGGTGGAGCCGAGCTCACCCGGATGATACCCATTGACGAACCCCACCACCGCGCCCAGTGCCGCGAACTGGGCGACGGCCAAATCCACGAAGAGGACCCGCCGCTCGATCACGTGGATTCCGAAATACGCGTGAATTCCGACCAGCACGAGGCAGGCGGCAAAGGGCGCGGCCATGAACGTCAACATCTGGGTCATCGCTGGTTCCCGCCGTGGTGCTCAGCATGATGACTGTCGTGATGGCCCCCTTGATCGTGGTGACTTTGTCCGCCGGACGCATCATCCGCCAACGCGAACGCGTCGAGCAGACGAATCAACCAGGTGTCCACGAGGTCAAAATATGTCACCACCCCGGGCTCACCACCCACCGAGGTCGGCACGACCACCGGCACAATCCCGGTGCGCTCGGAGATCAGCTCGGGCTTGCGGCGTTCGAAGTAGTTGGCCGCCAGCAGCACCTCGATGTGCTCAGTCTTGATCCGGTCGATCAGCTCCGCCACGTGGCGTGCGGTGGGCGGGATTCCCGGTTTCGGTTCCACATAATCCACCACGCTGAGCCCGAAGAGGGTGGTGAAGTAGATCCAGTTCTTGTGGTAGCAGATGATCTTGCGACCGCGCAGCGGCAGCCCCTCCTCCAACCAACCGCCAAGCTCACCGAGCATGTCATGCTCTTCCAGGAACGGAACCAGGTGGCCGGTGCGGGCGAGTGGATTCAGCGCCTCAACGCCCAGATCCTCCACCAATCGCTCACCGTAAAGACGCCGTGCAATCTCCTCTGTGAAGACCGCCAGATTGAGCTTGTAGCTCTCGCACCCCTCCGGATCCACCTTGCACAAACCGGTTGCGATGTTTCGCGCAATGATCGTGGCGTTGAGGGGCGAGGTTTGGATGTGGGGGTTGCCATAGACGTGAACGCCGCCCCCCGAGCGGTCGAGAGAGATGGGTTTCTGCATCAGCTCGATACCTTGGAAGGCGGCCACGTATCCGGGCGCACCGTCCACGATATTCCGGTTACCCGCCTTGTTAACCACCGTTGGCGCCCACAGCTCGAGGTCGAGGCCGGTGCTCACGAAGAGGTCGGCGTCGCGTAGCATCAGGGCGTAGGAGGGCTTGGGCTTGATGAAGTGGGCATCGGCGTTGCCGGCGACGATCGCCTGCACCTCGACCCGATCACCTCCCACATCGCGGGCGATGGCAGCGTAGTCCGTCAAGGTGGTGACCACCTTGACGGTAGCGCCGGCGAACGAAGGCACGCCTAGAAAGGCGGCCAACAGCAGGGAAAGAAGTCTTCCTGAATTTTTCATGACGCCACCTCAGTAACTTTCGTGCTTGTGCGGACCGGCCGCAAAGGTGATCTGGAGCTCGAACCGTCGATCGGTCCCGTACCAACTGTCCCTTTCATAGGTTGCCTGCCCGCGAAGCCGGACAAAATGAGACTGCCAGAAGGTCAGATAGGGCGTCAATCCCCAGGTATCGTGGTCCAGCACACGCTGGTCCTCCACCCAGTCCCAGCGAAGGCCGCCGATCCAGTGCGCTGTGAATCTGTACTGGCCGTAAAGGTAGCTGCCCCAGGCGTCCAGACTGCCGCCGTCTTCGAGGTCCAGCCACGAGCGCAGGAGCATGCCGCGTGCGGTGAACCCGCGGTAGAGTTCGCGTCCCGCCGGGTACCAGTCGTAAGCGAGATCGAGGGCCAGGAAATCGTGATTGAGGTCGCCTGCGTGGTCCGTCACGCCGTGCAGCCCGGTGAGGTCGGCCTCCAGGTAGCTGTCCCCGCTGAGGTCCCAATAGTTCTTGAGGTAGGCGAGGAACGTCGGTTTCTTCCAGTCGGAGCCGGCAAAGGCGACATCGTTGTTGCCGTTCATGATCTCGACGGTGAGTTCGTTGGTATCGGCCCACAGCCGGGGCATGAGCCAATCCATCGAAACACCGGTACCCACCAGACCGTGCGGGCCGAAGCTCTCCTGAATCACCCACGGCCAGTCGGTCTGGTCGAGGGCGTGTTTGTGCCAGCGGTTGAGAACCCCAAACTGCTGCCGCTTCTTGCCGACGGTGAGCGAGGTGTGGCCGGGAAGTTGGAGCCAGGTGATGTAGCCCTCGCCAACCCCGAAACCCCCCTGGTCGTGCTCCTCCTCGTGGTCCTCCATGCCGAACGAGGACTCATGGTGGGGGCCGTGATAGCCGATCACCACGTGCATCCTCGTATACGGGTCGAGGTAGGACTGGATATCAAGCTCGAAATGATCGGCCAGAAACTCCTCTTTTTCGTGCTCGCCGCCGACGAAGAAGATGTCGCCGGTCACCGAAAGCTCCGGGTTGAGCATGGACTGCATGCGGGTTCCGGAGACGAACTTCGTGGCCGTGTCCACCTCCTCCGCCGCCGTATCCTTGGCCGCCTCGGTGTGGGCTGCCTGGCGCAGGTGCTCGAGCTCAGCCTGCCGGCGCTCTGAGTCCTGCTGAATCCTCATCTTTTCCAGTTGTTCCTGTACGAGCAGCAGCTGTCTGGTCAACTCGTTGATCTGGCTTTGCAGCTCCTCAATTGTGGGCTCATCAGTCGGCGCCGGATCCTGCTCCTGTGCTGGAGCCGCGCCGGCGGCGAGGACGATCGTGACCGCCAGCACTGCGCCACGAATCAAAC
The DNA here is from genome assembly GCA_964408845.1 of uncultured Thermoanaerobaculia bacterium. Lineage (GTDB taxonomy): Bacteria > Acidobacteriota > Thermoanaerobaculia > Thermoanaerobaculales > Sulfomarinibacteraceae > Sulfomarinibacter. The sequence continues at coordinate 768 of CAYPBC010000324.1, read as the reverse complement.
AGATTTTCATGTGATCTCCCCTTTTCGTCTGGACGGTGATCAGAGATCGATACCGTGTCAGACCGTGGAGGGAGGACCTCGGAGGAGGGGAAGATGGAAACGGCTGTGCGAGCGGCAGTCCGTAACTGCGACCGCCACCTGAACATGATCCGAGATCATCGAACCAAGCGTCATCGTCGCAGGTGTGGACGCATGGTTCGATCCCGCAAGGCATGCGAGACATGGATGCGGCGTCAACGCGTGGCCCTCAGCGTGCAGGTGGAACGTGGTCGACAGCGGGTGAGAGGCGGAGCAGATGAGCTCTTCCTGCGGAACTCCGGTGTCGGCGTGGCTGTGGGGCAGACTCAGCATGATCCCGTGCCACGTCATCAAAAGCGCGGCCACAATTACCAGCAGAACCTTTGCCGACACCCTCACCCACCCATGATGGACCCCGGCCTGGGCGATGTCAAACCCCTTGTGGGAGAATGAAATGGGCATGTAGCGTTGAGGGAGGGCCCATGGACAACGACGAAATCAAACGCATGTATGAGTGGATCCAGAGCCGGGTCGCACTCGGTGACGGCGCGGAGGGCGTGACGATCTTATTTGCCGAGCCTGCAGCCACGGATTTCGAGAATCAGGGATTCAGCGACGAGGCGATATCGCTCACCCTCGAGGCCGGCTGGTGGGCCGAGATGGCGGCCGACATCGTCGAGACCCCCGAGTACGCAGAGCCCGGCGAGTCGGCGGAGCAGGTCCTCAGCTACGCCCGCGACGTCGTGGTCG
>CAYPBC010000323.1:0-3513 GCA_964408845.1 uncultured Thermoanaerobaculia bacterium | reverse complement strand
GGCGGGCTCAGGACCTGGCCCGTGATGTCGAAGGCCGAGGCGTGGCACGGGCAGACGAAGCGGCCCTCCTCGCCGACCCACGGCACGGTGCATCCGAGGTGGGTGCACTCGCGGTTGAGGGCGAGGAAACCGCCGTCATCCAACCGCGCGAGGTAGAACCTGCCCTGCGGGAAGGCGGTCACCGACCCCGGTTCGAAGCGCTCGACCGGCCCGGCGATGATCACCGCTGTGTCGTCGCCACCCGTCGCACGGCGCCGGTGGGGAGCGAGAAAGTCGGTCACGATCCACACCGCCTCCACCAGCGCCACCCCCCCAAGCAGCAGCCACAACCGACCCAAGAATCCTCGCCTCGACGAGGTTGCTCCCTCTTCCCCTCTTCCTCTCTTCATCCGCCGGCTCCCCCCGGCCACACCAACGCCATGCCGGGTCCTCGGAACCAGACGCCGGTGATGGTCAGCACTGCCAGGGCGACGAAAGACAGAATGAAAAAGGCCTGCACGACCTCAGCCTTCGAGGCGCCGAATCGCCTCACCAGCAGCAGCCCAAAACCGACAGTGGCGGCGCTGAGGATCGCAAGAGGAATCAGCCCTCTCCCCACCACGGATGGCAGACCGGCGCCAGGTTGCAGAATGAGTTCGTCAAAGACGATCAAAACCGGCGTCAGGACGACCGCCACGACGGCCGCAATCGCCCCGGTTTGTTTGCCGATGTCGGACAGAAACCACGGGCCCGACAGCTCATAGTCGTAACGCAGGTATGGGATCAGCAGCAGGGCCAGAGCCGCGAGGGCCGGGATCACCACCACCGCAAAGAGAGGGTGAAAGTGGAGCTGGAGCTCCTGGAAGCCGACGAAATACCACGGCGCCTTCGCCGGGTTGGGGCTCATACCGGGGTTCGCCGGCGCGCCCAGAGGGGCATCGACGAAGACTGCCAGCACGAGGACGAAGGCGATCAGCGCGAGTCCGGCTGCGAGCTCTCGCATGAGCAGATCGGGGAGCGTCGAAACCCACTCGGGCTTCTCGTTGTCGATCTCCTCGGGCGGTCGCGGATCCACCACCCCGCCGGCCTTACGCACCCTCCAGAAGTGAAAGCCCATCAGCAGCACGAGCGCGACCGGGATCAAGGTGGTGTGGAAGGCGTAGAAGATCACCAGTGTCGCGCGCGAGATCTCGGGTCCGCCGCGCGCCACCCCCTGTAACCACCCGCCGATGAAGGGAACGTAGCCGAGCATGCTGGTGCAGATGGTCACCGCCCAGTAGGCGAGCTGATCCCACGGCAGCAGGTAGCCGGTGAAGTTGGCCGCGAGAACAAAGGCCAGCAGCACCAACCCGATTACCCAGTTAAAGCGACGCGGGCCGTGCCAGCCACCGGTGAAAAAGACCCGCAGCATGTGGGCGAGGACCACCGCGACCAGGATGTTGGCACTCCAGTGATGGATATTGCGCACCAGACCGCCAAAGAGATACGAGCTTTCAAGCCCGGCCACGCTTTCATAGGCCAGATCCGGCGTCGGCTCGTAGACCAAGATCATCAGCAGCCCGGTGGCAAACATCAGGCCGATCAGCACCAATGACGAGCCGCCGAGACCAAAGGTGTGGGTGTACTTCAGCGTGCTCCGCCGCACCCGCACAGGACGCAGGTGGAGCACGAAAACGTCGAGAATCGTCTTTCGCCGCTCACGGTCCGTCCGCGGCACGATGGGGCGCGGGAAGATCGAACGCCAAACCTCCGCAAAGAAACCCGGGTGGCTTCCTTCCTGGTTCGGAGCCGGAGCTTTCGCATCAGACATCCCGCCGAATATAGCCCACATTCCCAAGAAACTCCGGAGTTTCTCAGGAGCACCTCACCCTGAGCTGCGCTCCGGAACCCATCAGAAAGAAACACCGGGAACCCGTTCCTGGTGTGGTCCGCGAGGGTTGGGGAAATGACCGAGCGCCGAAGGCGCGACAGACGCATAGCCTGGGGCGTCAGCCCCAGGTTGGAGGTGGAATTATTCGCGGAGCCCTGAAAGGGCGACAGATCGTGGCTGCGGCGTGAGCCGCAGCTATCATCTAGCTGTCTGTCGCCGCTTTGCGGCTGATTGTACTTCCTGCACCTTATTCCTGGGGCTGACGCCCCAGGCTATGCATGTTCCGCCGCTTCGCGGCTGGTTCGACCCATCAGGAAGATACTCGAGAGTTTCTGGATGGGAGCGAGCTAGACGGTGGGGGGAGCGTCAACCGGTTGCTACAATGACCGACCGACACCATCCTCGGCCGATGCGGCGCTGGTTGGATGAGTCAAGGAGGACGGGAGAGCTCGGATGACGCCAGACGATAACGAACGCGACAAAGATATGGCGCCGGAGGGTGAGAGCACCGACGTGACCCGGCTGCTCGATGACGGTCCCCCCGGGGACCAGGGCTCGAGCGACTATGTCGAGCCCCATGAACGGACCGACTGCGCCTCCGGCAATCGTTACCTGATCGGCGAGACCTTAGGTGAAGGAGGCATGGCGGTGGTGTATCAGGCTACCGACATCGAGCTTCAGCGTCCCGTCGCGGTCAAAAGATTGCGCGCGGAGTATGCGGTTCAGAAGGAACTCCGCCAGCGATTTTTCGCCGAGGCCGAGATCCTCGCCGGTCTCGACCACCCGGGGACGACCCCGGTCTTTGGGGCCGGACAGCTTCCCGACGGCGATCCCTTCTTCGCCATGAAAAAGGTGCACGGTCGGACCCTGCGCGAGCTGATGGACGAGCGCATCCCGGAGGACCTCCTCGACCGCGGCAACCGGGCGCACTTCATCGAGATCTTCATCCGTGCCTGTCAGGCGGTGGCGGCCGCCCACGACCAGGGCGTCATCCACCGCGACCTCAAGCCGGCAAACATCATGGTCGATGACCTCGGGGTGGTGTACGTGATGGATTGGGGTCTCGCGAAAAAGTTGGTCGAGGACGAGGACGGCAATCAGTCCGACTCCCAGCGCACCCGGCTCGGGGCGGTGATGGGCACCCCGGCTTACATGTCGCCCGAGCAGGCTTCCGGCCACGGCGGCGAGTCGGACCGCCAGACCGACGTCTTCTCGCTCGGGGTGATGCTGTACGAGATATTGACCGGGGTGAATCCGTTCAAGGGCACAACCGCAGTGGAATCCATGAAGGGAGTCATGTACCACGAACCCGATTCTCCGCGGAAGCGCAACCCACGGATCGACCGCACGATCTCGGCGATCACGATGAAGGCGCTCGACAAGGATCCCTTTCGGCGTTACAGGTCGGCCCACGAGCTCGCCGAAGACGTGCGTCGCTACCGGGAGTACCTGCCGGTCTCGGCGGTCAAACCAACACGATTTGAAAGGCTCGCCCATTGGTCGCGCCGCCGACCCCGGTTGGCCGCGGTCCTGGCGACCCTGGTCGTTGTCCTGATCGTTGGCGTTTTCGCCACCGCCTTCCAGGCTTCGGTGGAGAATGCGCGGGTGGCCAGGGGTTATGCCTTACTGGACGATATCGAGAATCGGCTGGCCGCGATCAGACC
>CAYPBC010000322.1:0-3518 GCA_964408845.1 uncultured Thermoanaerobaculia bacterium | reverse complement strand
TGCGTCGCCCAATTCGCGAAAAACCCAACATCTCACTACCCTTCGCCGCCCTCGTTACGAAACCCGGTGAGAAGACCGGGCTAAACGATCGCCCGAATGATCCATGAGGCCTCATCGCGAGAGAGACGATCACTTGATCTTCTTTGGTTCGCAGACCTCTTTCTTCTTCTTCACAACCGCGGCGCAGTCCTTGCACCGGTAATGTCCGGGCTTTGGTCTAGCAGTGGACTTACCTTCCTTGCATTTCATCTGGCCTGAGATTATATCTCATCCGGCAGAACCGTTCATCTTAGGCTACACTCTTCGCGCCGCGGAGGATATCGAGCATGCAGATCCCAGAGTGGTACACCGGAAGCGACCAGACGGGCCGCGTCGCAGCGGGTATCGAACGCGCCATCGAGCGGATGGACGAACGAACGGCCGACAACACCGACATCGATGATCTGCACGAGCTCCTCACCCTCGAGAAGGAGATCAATTGGCGCAGCTTTCTCCTCGGGCTGATCGGCACAATCCACTTCGATCTCGAGGAGGTCGACAGCGCCCGGAAGATATTGGAAGGATCGGTCCCCGCCTTCAAGGCCTATCTCTCGACCTTTGACGAGGTGCTCAGCGTCTACTGTCAGTCCTGTTACACCTTGGGCGTCATCCTCTTCGATGACAACCACTACAGCGAGGCGATCGGGGCCTTCCTCCGCTGTTTGCCTTATATGCATGAGGTTTATGACGAGACCTACATCGGTCACATCTACACGTTTCTCGCCCTCTGTCTGAGCTGGACCAATCAGACTGAATACGCGGTCGTGTTCTCGGAGGCCGCCGCTTACACTCGACGCTATGATTGCGAGTCGATGGAGCAGCTCATGGTGGCCTTCGGAGATGTCGGCGAGATCGACAAGGCGACCGACGTCTTCCATCTCCTGCAACGTCATTGTCAGGACTATGAGAACTACGACCGCGTGCTCGACTTCGCCGAGCAGAACCTCGGTGAGTCGGGCGTCGTCAATTAACAGCAGCTCGAATCCGGGGACAATTCGCTCATAGCATCCACTGGAGAACGCCGCGTGATCCCCCACCGACCCGAAGACTGGCACCCCGTAGCTTTTATCCTGGGCTGCGGCCTCAGCATTGCCCTGCTCATGAGCTGGATTCTCGAACCGACCCGCTCGCTGTGGCTCACTCTCGATGACAATTTCTTCTGGGCCGTCAACGACTCGCTCGCCTGGGGAAGGGGCTGGCAGGTTTTCTGGGCCGTCGCCAACAACCGCGCGGTTGACGCTGCCGCAACCCTGAGCTTTTTCGGACTTTTTGTACACTTTATCGTGCGTAAAGGACAGGAGCGAACGGAGTTTCTCCTCGCCATCGGGTTGATGCTGACCGGGCTCCTGATTGCCGCCATCCAAATCGCCGGCGCCATCATGATCGGGCGGCCAAGCCCGACGCTGGTTCATCCCGACGCTCTGCGCCTGTCGGAGCTGGTTTTCTGGATCCCGACCAAGGATTCCGCCGGCGACAGCTTCCCGGGCGACCATGCAGTGGTGCTCCTCATCTGCGCAGGGGTCATCACCTATTACCTCCCGCGCGCCTACGCCGCGGCCGCCTGGATGCTGGCGGTAATTTTCATGATCCCGCGGCTGGTCGGAGGCGCCCACTGGTTGAGCGACTATCTCGTGGGATCGGCCGCCGTCTCCGGTTTCGTTCTCAGCTACGTGTTCGCAACGCCGCTTCACAGCATCATGACGGACCGTCTCGAGCTCCTGGTCCGCCGGTATCGCACCCGTTGGATAGGTTAGTGTGTCCTCCAACGGAGCCTCGTAAGTTCCTTTCTTATCGGCCAAGCCAGCCGCGAAGCGGCGACAGACAATCAGGAGATCGAATCCACGATTGGGGGAGATCATGAAGGCAGTTCACTCCGTAACGGCGACGGCCCTATTCGCGCTTGCATTCTCATTGGCAACAACGGGCGCAGCTTTCGAAATTGAAGTCACGGTCCCGGCGGGCCTGGACGACGCCCCGGTGAACGGCCGGGTCATTCTCCTCATCTCAACTGACGACGGAACCGAACCGCGGTTCCAGACGCGTCCGGGCGTCGACGCCATTCAGATCTTCGGCGTCGACATCGACGGCCTCTCTCCAGGAGAGACGGTTCGAATCGATGCCACCGTGCTCGGCTATCCAATCGAGAGCCTGGATAATCTTCCGCCCGGGACCTACCAGGTACAGGCGGTGCTCCACCACTACGAGACCTTTCACCGGAGCGATGGGCACACCGTCAAGATGCCGATGGACCGGGGCGAAGGCCAGCAGTGGAATCGGGCGCCCGGAAATCTCTACAGCACCCCCCGTGAGCTCACGGTGGACGGGAACAACGACAAGGTCGTCCATATCGAGCTCGACCACGTGATTCCGCCCATCGAGCCCCCGACCGATACCGAGTACGTCAGGCACGTCCGCATCCAGAGCAAGCTGCTGTCCGACTTTTGGGGGCGACCCATGTACCTCGGCGCCCACGTGCTGCTGCCATACGGTTTCGAGGAGCATCCGGACGCCCGCTACCCGTTGATGATCTCGCACGGCCACTTCCCGCACGATCTCGGCGGCTTTCGCACCTCACCGCCCGACCCCAACATCGAGTGCGAGTACTCCCCGCGTTTTCAGGTCGACTGCTACAACCGAATCCAACAGGAGGAGGCCTACGCGTTTTACAGGCAGTGGATCAGCCCCGGATTTCCCCGCTTCCTGGTGATCGAGATCCAGCACGCCAACCCCTTCTACGACGACTCCTACGCGGTCAACTCGGCCAATCTCGGGCCGTACGGAGACGCCATCACCCACGAGCTGATCCCGTATATCGAGCGCGAGTTCCGCGGTCTCGGTGAAGGATGGGCTCGCTTCCTCTACGGCGGCTCCACCGGCGGCTGGGAATCGCTGGCGGTCCAGGTCTTCTACCCCGACGACTACAACGGCGCCTTTGCCGCGTGTCCCGACCCGATCGACTTCCGCGCCTACCTTCTCACCAACATCTACGAGGACTCCACCGCCTACTTCGAGGTCGGACCCTTCCGCCACATCGATCGGCCGAGCCGCCGCGACTGGCTCGGCCGGGTCAGCGTCACCATGCAGGGCGAAAACAAATGGGAGCTGGTGCTCGGCGCCAAAAACCGGTCCGGCCAACAGTTCGATATCTGGGAGGCGGTCTACTCACCGGTCGGCAACGATGGCTACCCCAGACGACTATGGGACAAAGAGACCGGCATCATTGACCCCGACGTCGCAGCCTATTGGCGCGACCACTACGACCTCCGGTTCATTCTCGAACGCGACTGGGCCCGGCTCGGGCCAAAGCTCGAGGGCAAGATCCACATCTTCGCCGGCGACATGGATAACTACTACCTCAACAACGCCGTCTATCTGATGGAGGAGTTCCTCGAATCGACCACCGACCCCTACTACGCCGGCGAAATCGACTACGGCGACCGCGCCGAGCACTGCTGGAACGGCGACCACGAGAACGGCAA
>CAYPBC010000321.1:0-3520 GCA_964408845.1 uncultured Thermoanaerobaculia bacterium | reverse complement strand
CCTTCGGGCTACGCCGTGACAGGCAATGATCACTTGCTTGTGAGGGCGTAGCCCATAGGGCGGATCCCCATGGCGCAGGGCGCAGTGCTCGAGCCTGCGGCGTTTGCCGAGCTGGAGCTCGGCGGTCCCAGGGCCGATCCTGGGAACGCCGAGCTCCAGCTCGGCATTTGGCGCGGTCCTAAAACCGGATTCAGTCGAAAAGATCAGCGTTCTCGAACGACCGGAGGTCTTCCCCGCGATCGGTACGGTCCATCGTTGCAAGCGTCGTCGCATTCGGAACCCGAACCTCGAAAGGAAGCCCCTTCATCATGACTACCTGCCGGTAGAATAGACGAATTGCCTCGGTAGGTGTCATACCGACCATCTGCAGAATTCCCTCCGCCTGGGTTTTCAAGTCCGGGTCCACCCGCGCTCGGATTTGAGCAGTCTTACTCATCTCAGGCCTCCCATACACAATGTAGCCCAAATGGGATACATCGTCAAGGTCTCGATCCCGAAGCAGGTGCGAGTTGGGAGCAAATCCGAAATCCCCACGCGCCGTCCGTCCGAAAATTCGAAATCTCCGCGAATGGATGGCCGACATTCCTAATTCCTAATTCTTTCGTGTATCATCCGCCGAGCCCCGCTGCGAGCGGCACGATACCAGGAGGAACCATGATCCAACGCACACTGACCATCATCAAGCCCGATTCCGTGGAGAAGAACAACACCGGCAAAATCATCGCCCACCTCGAAAAAGAAGGCTTCCGTATCCTCGCCGGCCGCATGATGCGCCTGACCGAGGCCCAGGCCCGCGCCTTCTACGCGGTCCACTCGGAGCGCCCCTTCTACAACGACCTCGTCGCGTATATGACCTCCGGGCCCGTGTGGCCGCTGGCCCTCGAGCGCGAGGATGCCGTCACCTATCTGCGGCAGGCGATGGGCGCCACCAACCCCTCAGACGCCGACCCCGGCACCATCCGCGCCCTCTACGGCGAGTCCATTGAGCGCAACGCCATCCACGGCTCCGACTCACCCGAGAACGCGGCGATCGAGATCGCCTTCTTCTTCTCGGCGTCCGAGCTGGTCTGATTATCTGTCGCGCCTTCCGGCTACGCCCTGCGGGCTACGCCGTGACAAGTCGGCGCTTGATGGTATTGGCCTGTGCGTTTCCTGGGGCTCACGCCCCAGGCTAAATATCTGTCGCGCCTTTGGCGCTCGCTGGTATTGGCGTGTTCTCTTCCTGGGGCTCACGCCCCAGGCTACATATCTGTCGCGCCTTCGGCGCTCGCTGGCCCGGTGATCGGCGTCTCATGGTGGGACCACAGCCCCTGAGACGACCGACCCTTGGACCACAGACCCTTGGACCGCCGACCCTGAGACCATCAACCCTAGGATCGCCGAGCTCCAGCTCGGGGTCGCCCGCCACACCCAGGATCGCGACTATTGCGCCCATGGCCCATCTGTCCTGATCACGAGCGAACGTCCTCGACGAGACGCCGGACGGTCGCCGCGGAATCCTCGACCAGCGCCCTTCCCATCCGCACCTCGAAGCACGGTACGTTGTTGACCAGCGCAAGCAGGCCGGGCATGCACCTCTCCCGCTCCACCGGGTAGCGACCCGACAGAAAGAGCGGCGACGAGGCCAGGATCAGTCCGGCAAGTCCCTCGGCGGAGCTGACCCGCCGCAGTTGATACCCCTTCACCCTCCGGTCGCGGTGCAGGAGCACGATCGCCTGCGGCCGCACCATGTTTCGGAAGACCTCAGGAAACGCCGCCCGCTCGAGTCCCCAGCGTCGCTCGCCGAACGACGAGCCCTCCCACAGCCGGGCGCGCAGCGCCTCCGGCAGGAGCTCAACGCTCCCGTCACGCAACCACAGGTCGCGGCGCAGCGCCCCGGCCGACGGCAATCCTCCATCGTCCAAGCCGAGGATCACCGAGTCGTCCGAAACCACCATCCCGCCCGCGGCCAGAGCCGCTGCGCATAACGTGGATTTGCCGGTACGGCTCGGCCCGACAGCCAGCAACGCCGCCCCATCGAGCTCGAACGCGGCGGCGTGGTTGACGACGTACCCACCCACCGCCAGCGCATGGATCAGTGCCGTCTCGAGCAGGGTGGTCGTCACGAAACGATCGACGGCGGCGCCGGTGCTCGCCCACTCCACCATCGCCGTAGGCCTCCCAGGCGCGAGGCGGACACGGCCTCCCGGCATGACGACGATGTCCTCGCCATCCCGGTGGACGTGACGGCACCACGGGCGGCGTTGACGTTGCGCCGCGCCCAAGGCCGGCCGCCGAGGCCGCCCACCTCCACCGGCTACTACGCGATACGCCGCATCCTCCGCACCACCGTCAACCACCCGCGCCATGAACATCTCGAGCCCGCGCAGAGTCTCCTCGTCAAAACCCTCCAGGACGATATTTTCCGAAAAGGCCTCGAACGTGAGGAGATCGGTCTTCAGCATGCACGGGATCTTACTTTACGGGCCGATGAAGGGGAATGTTCAAATCATGATTCTCAATTCTCAATTCTTAATTCTCAATTCTTACCCATCATCATGCACGCGAGACGCGTGCGCTATCCGGCTCCGCCCTTCGGGCTACGCCGTGACAGGCAATGATCACTTGCTTGTGAGGGCGTAGCCCACAGGGCGAAGCCCCATAGCGTAGCCCTCTCGGCTGCATGCACGCGGGATGCGTGCGCTTCAAAGATCTGTGCAGCCTTGTAGCGCAGCCGTCTCGGCTGCATGCACGCGGGACGCGTGCGCCACAACATCGCATGCAGGCGAGACGCCTGCGCTACAAGGCCCCCAGGTTGGATTTGTGGAAGGAAATTCCGAACTCCGAACTCCCTTGACACTCCCGCCGCTTCGCCTTACATTCAAGAGGTCAAGAAGTAAAGAATCAAAGAGGCCATCATGCACAGCAAGCTCTCTTCCAAAGGCCAGGTCACCATTCCCAAAGAGGTCCGGGACAACCTGGGTCTCGAACCGGGTGATTTTGTCACCTACGAGCTCACCACCGGTGATGCCGTGATCCTTCGCCGGGTCGAGCCCTACGACGCCGCCTACCATCTTGCGGTCTCGGAAACCCTCGAGGAGTGGGGGTCGGAGGAGGATTCCGAGGCGTTTCGTGATCTGTGATCGATGGGACCTCGTCGTCGTCCCCTTTCCGTTCTCAGATAAGGCCGCCGAAAAACGGCGGCCGGCTCTGGTACTCAGCGACGCCACCTTCAACGGGGCCGGCCACACCATCCTGGCAATGATCACAACGCGAGGCCATCACCCGTGGCCGGGCGACTGCAAGCTCGAGGACCTCACCGACGCCGGTCTTCCGCTGCCGTGCATCGTTCGCCTCAAGCTCTTCACTCTCGATAACCGTGTCATCCTTCGTCGCCTCGGTCGCCTTAGCGTTGCCGACCGGGCGCGGGTCGAATCCAACCTCGACAAGCACCTACGGTGAAACCCCACCCACCCCTGCACGCGGGACGCGTGCGCTATCCGGCTCCGCCCTTCGGGCTACGCCGTGACAGGCAATGATC
>CAYPBC010000320.1:0-3520 GCA_964408845.1 uncultured Thermoanaerobaculia bacterium | reverse complement strand
TCCTCAACGAGGCGGTGCTGCTGGTCGAGGAGGGCGCCCGCGTCGAGGACGTGGATCGGGCGATGAAGGACTTCGGCTACCCGGTGGGACCGCTGGCGTTGGTCGACGAGGTCGGTATCGACGTCGGCGCCCACGTTGCGGACGAACTCGGGCGGGCCTTTGCCGATCGAGGTCTCGAGGGCTCGGGCGCGATGCCGCGGCTCTATGAGGCCGGCCTCCACGGGCGCAAGAACGGGCGTGGATTCTACCTCTACCCGGCAAAGAAGAAGAAGGGGCCGAAACCGGTCAACCAAGAGGTCTACACCCTATTGGGTGGCGCCGAGCGGCGGGCCGCGGAGGCGTCCGAGATCCAGGACCGGCTGGCGCTGCTGATGGTCAACGAGGCCGTCCACTGCTTGCAGGAGGGCGTGATCTCATCGCCGCGGGACGGCGACCTCGGCGCCATCCTAGGGATCGGCTTCCCGCCCTTCCGCGGCGGCCCCTTCCGTTTCGTCGACGCCGAGGGGGCGTCGAAAACCGTCGAGCGCCTCGAAGCCCTCGCCGAAAGGCACGGCCCAAGGTTCGAACCGGTAGGCATGCTCATGGAGATGGGGAAGAACGGCGGGAAATTCTACAAATAGGTACACATGAATTCTCAATTCTTAATTCTCAATTCTCAATTTCCACGTACGTTCCGGATAGAGCGGACGGGTGCCTGGCTTCAGCCCGGCACCCCCACGGGCGTCGACAATGACCTCTGATGGTCCCCTCCCCCTCGAAGGAACTCTCGTCCTCGACTTGAGCCGGATGTTGCCGGGTGCGGTCCTGGCGCGGCAGCTCATCGATCTCGGCGCCCGGCTGATCAAGGTCGAGGAGCCGGGAGAGGGCGACCCCATGCGCATGGTGCCGCCGCAGGTGGACGGCGTTGGGGTGGGGTTCGCCGCGTTTTACCGCGGCGCCGAGTCGATCACCGTCGATCTGCGAGACGACGAGGGGGCCCGGTGCCTGCGAAAGCTGGCGGCGTCGGCCGACGTCCTGGTGGAGAGCTTTCGCCCGGGCACCCTTGAAGAGTGGGGGCTGGGCTATCCCGAGCTGTCGGCGGAGAACCCACATCTCGTGTGGTGCTCGCTGTCGTCCTTCGGTTCGGCTCCCGAGGTGCGCGCCCGGGTGGCGCATGATCTCAATCTGAGCGCCATGGCCGGCATCCTCGATCTTGTCGGCGGTCGGGTGCCGCGGCTTCAGCTTGCCGACATTGCCTCGGGCATTCTCGCCTCGTCGGCGATCTTGGCGGCGCTGTTGACCCGCGAGCGAACGGGTTGCGGCATGCGCCTCGATCAGCCGCTCGCGGCTGGGCCCCTGCCCTTTCTGACCTGGGGTTGGGCGGAGCTGGCCGCCGGTGGGGGAGGGGTCCTCGATACGCTCCTCGGGGGCACCTGCCCCTGCTACCGGATCTACCGTTGCGGCGATGGCAAGAGCCTATCGCTGGCCGCGCTCGAGCCCAAGTTCTGGACCGCCTTCGTCGACCTCATAGGCGCCGAAGGGCTGGCCGAGGCGGCCTTTGCGCTTGGCGCCGACGGCGAGCGGGCGGCGGCCGCGGTGGGGAAGAAGCTTGCCGAACATCCGCGCGAGCACTGGTTGCGCCTTTCCGAGGAACGTGGCCTCCCGGTGGGACCGGTGCACGGCTTCGACGAGGCGCCATCGGATCCGTCATTCGCGGCCGCTGGCCTGATCGAAGAGACGCCGATGCCAGACGGCACATTGCTCCCCGGCGTCGGCCCCCTCCTACCCGCGCTCGGCCGGACGCCCGACCGCCCGGCCCCCCGGCTCGGCGAGCACACCGCGGCCATCCTTGGAGAATTAGGAATTAGGAATTAGGAATTCGAAATTCGGAATTAGGAATTCCGAACCGCGCCACACCAAGGCGTGAGAAGGGCGCGTTCACCGGAGGTGCCATTTTTGACATTGTTTGGACCCCCTTCCTTCGAGTCGGCAAGGTGTTTCAGGCAAACAATGTCAAAGGTGGCTCCTCTCGGGAAGCGCGCGCGGAAAGGCAAGTACGGCAGAGGCTCTATACTCCTTTCGATGATTGCTGTGCTTCCCTGGATTCTCGCGGCCGCCTCCGGTCTCGCCCTCGCCCTCGCCATGCCGGGACCGGGGCTGACGTTGCTGGCGTTTCTCTTCCCCGGTCTTCTGCTCGAGGCGATCGAGCGCAGTACGGGCCGCCGGCGGCCATGGCTGCTGGGTTGGCTCGCGGGCACCGTGTTCTGGGTCGTATCGACCAACTGGGTGGTACCGGTGATGCACGACTTTGGTGGATTGCCGCTGGTGCTTGCCATCGGCTGCCTCGTTGGCATGGGGGCGTACCTCGGCCTGTTGTGGGCGCTCGCAGCCGGGGCCGCATCGCTGGTTCCTCCGGGATGGAGAATCTGGGTCTTCCCGTCGGCGTTGGTTTCGATTGTAGTTCTGCAGCGGTTCCCCCCATACGGTTTCACCTGGACCGGCGCCGGGTCGGCGTTCGTCGACTGGCCATGGTTGATGGCGTCGCTGCCGGTGTGGGGGGCGACCGGGCTTGGGTGGTGGGCGGTGGCCACCGGCGCCGGCGTGTGGGGGCTCGCGCGGCCGGTTACCCGCCGCAGTGGCGGGGCCGCGCTCATCGTCGCATCCGGACTGTTGATCGTCGCGGCCCTCGCAGCACCGACGCCGTTGTCCTCGGGCGGGGCCGTGGAGATGGCGGTCATCCAGCCCGGAACCACGTTGGAGGAGAAGTGGAATCCTTCGCAGTCGCGAGAGATCACCGAGCGGGTGTGGGCGATGACTGCCGAGGCCGCAGCCCAGGGCGCCGATATTGTCCTGTGGCCGGAGAGTGCGGTGGCCTACCGTCTCGACACCGATCCGGCCTACCACGAGGCGGTAGAGCGGATGGTCCGCGAGCTCGAGATCGAGATCATCCTCAACTCGGTCGGTTCTCTCGACGACAACGGCTATACCAACTCGGCCTACCTGGTCACGCCGGAGGGCGTCTCGCCGACACGCTACGACAAGGTCCACCTGGTGCCGTTTGGCGAGTTCGTGCCGGGCTGGGCGCGTTTCGCCTTCACCAACTCGCTGGTGCGCGAGGTGGGCGCCTTCACCCCGGGAGCCGAGCCTCTGGTCCTGCCGGCGATCGCCCCGCTGGGCGTGGCGATCTGCTTCGAGGTGGTCTTCCCCGATCTGCCGGCGGCTGAGGTCCGCGCCGGCGCCGAGATCCTGACCACCCTTACCAATGATGGTTGGTACGGCTTTTCGTGGGCGCCGCACCAGCACTTTGCCCAGGTCCGACTGCGCGCGGCCGAGAACCAACGTTGGTTCGTGCGTGCGGCGCTGACCGGGATCTCCGGTTTCATCGATCCGTCGGGACGGGTGGTCTCTCGGCTCGAGGTCGGAGAACGCGGGATCCTGGTCGACGAGGTGCAGCCGACGACAGGCCTCACGCCGCGCGTGCGATTCGGCGACTGGTGGGCGGTTCTCTGCGCCGTTGTGACGGCGGTGTTGCTGGGAGTCT
>CAYPBC010000319.1:1898-3521 GCA_964408845.1 uncultured Thermoanaerobaculia bacterium | reverse complement strand
CGCAATCTGCAGCATCCTACAGGCATGCAGACACACTCCCCCGAACCCGAAGTCAGCGATTTCCGTATAGAAAAACGGTGGTAGGGGTTGACAATTTGAAAATAGGTGTTAAATTTTTAGCATGATGCTAATTTCTTAGCATTGATTGAAAGGAAACGAACGGAGGCGATATGACGACCGACACCGCCCAGCTCAGCCGGCGCGAGCGCCAGATCATGGAGATCGTCTACGAGCTCGGCCGTGCAACTGCGGTCGAGGTTCGCGAGCGCATGCCCGATCCTCCCTCGAACTCGGCGGTGCGGACGATGCTTCGAATTCTCGAGGACAAGGGCCACATCATCCACGAGCAGGACGGTCCGCGATACATCTTCCTCCCCACCGTGCCGCGCGAGGAGGCGAGCGAGACCGCGCTCCGCCGGCTCGTCCGCACCTTCTTCGGCGGCTCGCCAGAGGGTGCAATGGCAGCCCTGCTCGACCTCGATGGCGATCGGCTGGACGAGGACGCTTTACAGCGGCTCGCCGAGATGATCGACGAGGCGCGGAGGGAGGAAGAAATATGAACCCTCTACTCCCCCTCGTCCTCGGGTCGCTCAAGGCCCTGCTACTGGTGTTGGTCGCCGCAGGGTTCGCCCTCGCCCTGCGCGGACGTCCGGCGCGGTTGCGCGCGGTTGTGTGGGGCACCGCTCTCGCCGGCTGTCTTGTCATTCCGCTGGTGACGCCGTTGCTGCCCTCGTGGTCGTTGCCGGTTCCTGCGAGCATCGCGCGATTTGTCACACCGAATGAGACTGTGACACCCTCCGTCGTCCGCATGGCGGAGCCACGGATGAACACCGAGCTCACGGCCATTCGGGCGCCCGAGACCGCAGCCGTCGAACCTATAGTCCCCACCCGGAACCTGAACTTGACGGTAGTGTTCCTGGCCGCCTGGGCGATAGGCGCGGCGCTTATATTGGCCCGGCTTGGAACAGGTCTGTGGCGAATGACCCGCGCCGTCCGGCGCGCCCGGCCGGTGGAAGACCACTACTGGCTGGCGATGCTGTCAGCCGCCCGCGACCAGGTCGGCTGCCGGCGGCGGGTGCGGTTGGTCTCCAGCTCCGAGGTGGAGATCCCGGCTACCGTCGGTTTCTTGCGCCCCGTGATCGTACTCCCGCTCCACGCCGATCAGTGGGTGTGGGGCCGCCGGCAGGCGGTGATGCTCCACGAAATGGTCCACGTCGCCCGCTTTGACTGGCCGGTGCGGACGGTGGCCCGCCTCGCCCGCGCCGTCTACTGGGTCAACCCGCTCGTGTGGTGGGCAGTTCGCCGCCTCGACCTCGAGCAGGAGCTGGCCTGCGACGAAGAGGTCCTCGCCCTGGGGACCAGGGCTTCAAGTTACGCCTGCCACCTATTGGGCATCGCCCGCCACGCTGCGCCTTGCCCCTCTCCCGCAATCCCTGCGCTTGGAATGGCGCGCCGAACCCATCTGGAGGAACGCATCATGAGCATTCTCAACCGTTCGAACCACCGCCGCGTCGGGTTGGCCGTCCTCCTGCCCGCCGCGATCCTGATGGCCGCGATGGTCCCCGCCCTGGCCTCGATCGTACCCGGCGACCCACCGCCACGCCCGGCCGGCGCCGAGCTCAA
>CAYPBC010000319.1:0-1798 GCA_964408845.1 uncultured Thermoanaerobaculia bacterium | reverse complement strand
CAGATCGAGGCGCACATGGAGCTGATCGAGGAGATCCATGTGGACATGGAGCCCTTCCACGAGCAGATGGAGGCGATCCACGTGGAGATGGAGGATCTTCACGTGGAGATGGCGAATATTCACGTCGATATGGAGCCCTTCCACGAACAGATGAAACAGATCCACATTGAGATGGAACCCTTCCACGAGCAGATGGAGCAGTTCCACCGCGAGCTGGAGCCCTTCCACGAGGAGATGGAGCTCCTCGGGAATCGCCTCGAGGAAGCCATCGCCGCGGAGGTCGCGGCCTTCCTCAGCGACGAGCTCGGGGCGGTCACCTCCCCGGAGGCTGACTTTCACGATGCCGCGGCGCGGATCGTCGAAGACGCCAGCATCAATGTCGACGATAACGTCGTGCGCGTTCATGCCTCTCGCGCAAACACGCGCGACATCCTGACCGACCTCTATGGTCCGCAGCGGATCGGCATGCAGGAGGCCTTCGACAAGGCTGTCGAGCGGGCCGCCGACGGGCTGTCAGATTTGAGGATTCAGACTGACTGACAATTGCCAACTGACACCATCGTTTTCGCGGCTGCACCGCAACATCACCCGGAGCCCTGGCTGACGGCCTGCGGCCGTCGCGACGAACCGCCGCCAGCGCGTGGCTCATTGCCTCCTCGTTCGAAAGTGATCCTGCTCACTTCTGCCGCGGTGGCCCCTCTGCGCTCCTTATCTTCACCTCCCGCTGCGTGCCATACTTGAAAGATGAAGCGAAAGCGGCGAGCAATCGGCATTCTTACTGTCTCCCTTGTGGTTGCCGGTTCTTCAAGCACCCTAGCCCAAGCCGGAGAATCGGTGGTGCCCGGCGCGGTTCGCGCCGACGCCACCTTCGAGCACCTCGGTGTGGTGTGGGCGATATCGGGCGATGACGATCTCGACAGTTCGATGGCGCTCGAGTTCCGGCCGCAGGGCAACGGCGCGTGGAGTCCCGGAGCACCGGCGATGCGCGCGCATCCGACCCTGATCGTCAACGGCACACCGCTGGGGCTCAACTCATGGGCGGCGAGCGCACTCTTTTTGGACCCGGGGCAAGCCTACGAGCTGCGATTGACCCTTACCGATCCCGACGGCGGCGGCGAGACCCGCACCGTGGTCGCGAGTACCCGCGTCCCGCCGCCGGCTGTGTACACCGGTATTGACCGGTACGTGGTCAAGGGGTCGGGCGGCGGCGATGGGAGCCTCGCCGACCCCTACCGCGGGCTCCAAACAGCCGCCGACAACGCCCAGCCGGGAGACGTCTTCCACATCGCCGCGGGGGTGTACTCGCCCTTCCAGGTCCTGGTGAGCGGCACGCCTGCGCAGCCGATCGTGTTCTCCGGCCCAGGTGATGGGACGGCGGTGGTCGAAGGCGCAGGAACCGATCGCGGCATCGTCACCCTCGGCGAGTACGACACGAGCATCGCGCACGTCGTCATCGAGGGCCTGACCATCGAGGACGGCCACTGGGGCATCGACGCCCAGCGCAGCTCCGAGATCGTGATCCGGCGCAACCACATCCGGGACGTCGACTTCGGCATCTACAACCGCCGCGACGGCGCCCTCGAGGGCAAACAGACGGTCTGCGATAACGTGATCGAGGGACGGGTGGCGTGGCCCGGCGTCGGCATCCCCTCCGAGCGCGGCATCGACCTCCGCGGCTACGGCAACGTCGTCTGCCACAACCGGGTGCGAAACTTCGGCGACTGCGTGTCGTTGCAACCATCTACCGGCGACTCCTACGGCAACGATGTCTACGGAAACGACGCATCGTACTGCGTCG
>CAYPBC010000318.1:0-3532 GCA_964408845.1 uncultured Thermoanaerobaculia bacterium | reverse complement strand
CATTCCTAATTCCTAATTCCTAATTCCTAATTTTGTATTGGTATCCTCCTCTCATGGCCAACGCTATCTGGGGCGCTGACCCTGAGTTTTTCGGACCACGGCACGCACACCGGGACGGCCGGATCCTCCGCCGCCTCGGGCGAGCAGCACCTGCTCCCGGTCTCCACCTCGAGTGTGCGGCCGGTGTCGGCTCGCTCGCCCTGGCGGTGGCTCGCACGGGGCGCACGGTGGTAGCCGCCGATCTCTCTCTGCGCTCCCTCGAGGTCCTCGGCGGCCACGCCGAGGCCTGCAGTCTCGACTCCACGGTGCTGCCGGTGGTCGCCGATATCACCCATCTTCCGTTTCCCGACCGAGTTTTTTCAAGCGCCACGTCGGCCGAGACCCTCGAACACATTCCCGAGCACGCCGAGGCCGTTGCAGAGCTTGCCCGCGTCCTCACTCCGGGTGGATGGCTGGTGGGCACGGTACCGGCCGGCCCCTCCCAATGGTCGGCGTGGGACGACTGGGCCGGCCATCTGCGCCGGTACTCGGCAACCGGGATGGAGGAGATCCTGGCCGCGGCCGGTCTCGAACCGGAGGTCACTGTGTGGGGCTGGCCAATGCTGCGGCTCTACGACGATCTCTTTCTCAAACGAGTCAACCGGCGGCGACTGCACCTCGAAGGCACGGTTGACGACGACCGGGCGCTGAGCCGTGTATCCGGTCTCGGTAGGCGGCACTGGCTGGTGTCGGCCGTGCGGTCGGTCTTCAGCTTCGACCGAATCTTCGACGGCCTCCCCTGGGGGGTCGGTCTGCTTTTTGCGGGCCGAAAAAAAGTGCCGGTCCGATAACTGTCAAAGCGGCTGTGCGGCGATCACCCGCAACCGTAAACCGCGGCGCCGAAGCCGCATCGCCTCGCCCGCCACATCCGCCTCAGTCATCTCCACGACATCGA
The DNA here is from genome assembly GCA_964408845.1 of uncultured Thermoanaerobaculia bacterium. Lineage (GTDB taxonomy): Bacteria > Acidobacteriota > Thermoanaerobaculia > Thermoanaerobaculales > Sulfomarinibacteraceae > Sulfomarinibacter. The sequence goes on along the minus strand of CAYPBC010000318.1, from coordinate 2,598 downwards.
ATCCTCCACTGTGGTGAACGAGTACCACTCCTGGCTTGCCGACACCGCTCAAGGGCCAGTCCGTCATTTCTTCGACAAGGACCCGTTCTTCGGCCAGCGCCCAGTCGAAGAGTGCGGATGCGTCCACCAGACCATAGGGATCATCATGACGGGTGAACGGAAGCTTGGCCAGACCTTGCGGCGAACGCAGAACATCGAGCAGAGGAAGCTCCTGCTCAGCGCGGACCACGATGACAGCCACCCCTGGTTCCAGCACCCACAACACTTTCCTTGCTTCATTCACCAACTGCTCGTGCGCGGCGGATATTCGGCGGTAATCTGTCAGGTCGGCGCGCACCGTGAGCCATCCGGCCACGGCCACCATGGTTACCACCGCCGCTGCTCCAAGTCGCCAGAACAGGGGCCGGTTGAGATGCTGGTCCTGTTGCGAAAACCACATCCCAATCAGCAACAGGAACCCAGCGTATGGAAGAGCCGTGTATCGCTGAGGAAGGTACGGCACCATGAGGGTAGGGACAACCGGCAGTATCAGCACCGCCATCGCCACCAGGGCCGGCCGCTGTCGACGGTACCAGAAGACCGCCGCCAGCCCTCCGACCAGCCCCAGCGCCACGACCCCTCGCCAGGAAAACGGCATCTCGAGCGGCACCAGCTGCTCCATGTGGAAGAACACCGCCAGCTGATGTGGCACCTTGGCGATGGGTTCGAGATTCCACACATAGTAGCTCTTTCCGCCGGGTGGGAAGAGAACGAAGTAGATCCCTGTATAGAGGGCCGCAGCGATCGCAAACGGCACCGCTGTCCGTAGAGCCTGACCAAAAGACCGGCGATGCTGGCCAACCTCGAGCGCCACCACAAGTGCGGGGATCATCACCCACGTTTCTTTGGCTGCGGCGGCTATCACGGTAGCTCCAATCACCCCAGCCACACGCGCCCTGCTCCAGGATTCGTCGGGGCTTGGCCAGATCACGATCAAGGACAGCCAGGCGGCGGCAAACAGCGTCTGAAACCGATAGGCGACGACGAATGCCGGTTCGTCGGTGAATGGCGAAGCGACCCATACCAGGGCAACGAGCAGGCTCACCCACCGTCCAAGACCGAGCCGCCGGGCGGCCGCGGCCAACAGAACCGCGACTGCACCGTGGAATACGAGGTTTGTGGCGTGGAACCCCAAGGGATTCCAGCGCCAGATCAGACGATCGACGACCAGTGTCCATGTACTCGCGGGACGAAGGAAGGTGTCTACATCGGCGAACAGACGGAGCGGGCGGTGCGTCGCTTCGTGGGCATGCTGCACCCACTGGTAGCTGTCGCCCATGAGCACGAGCTCCGCGGCCGGGTGGTAAAGGGCAGCGACGATCGCGGCGACGACCAGCGAGCTCACGAGAATCCACCGGAACTCACCTGCCCGAGCCGCCTTCGGTTCGGTCTCACCCATCACCGTATTTTACTCACCTCGACCCGGTAGAGAGTCACCGGCGAACGAATAGCCATACCATCCGCGGGTAATGTGGCTCCATCTCCGACGGCGAGCCGCGAGCGAGCTCGCCGCCAATCGGCCTCAGGGATGCCCAACTCGCCGACCCATTGCACCACCGCCTCCGAATCCAAATCTTCGAGCATCCAGGGTTCCTGCGAATCCGCCGCCATCAGCAGCCACCGTTCGACGGCGGCCACTGGAGGCGCACCAGCCCGGCGGGCCGAGTGAACGAGCGACGTCAGATCAACGACGTGGCGCGATGCCAAATAAGGTAGCCCGAGACGAAGCTCGGCGTCGACTCCGATCATCATCAACGTACCGGTATCCGGAACCGTCCGCTGAACATGGTCCGTAACCACCATCACCCGGCTCAGATGCGGCTGGGTCTCTAGAAGCGCCGAACCGAGACCGTTCACTACCAACAACGAGACCGCGGCCGTAGCCAGCGCCGCCAGCGCGACCCGAAGCCGGATCGACGACGCGCCGACCGCAACCAGGACCACAAAGAGAGGCGCCGCTGCGACCACGTGCTCGGTGTTCCCCGAGTCCCAGACCAGCCACAGCGGCACCAGCACCGCAATGCCGGCCAGCGCCGCCAAGCCGACTCGTGAACCGCCCCGGAGAACCACGACAACGCCCCAAATGAAGAGCGCACCGAGGACGGCCAAGGCGATCACACCGAGCACGTCGAATAACCACATCACCCACGACGGGTAGACCGGTAGCGCTCGGTAGCTTTGCCAGACCACCAGCCCGCGCAGCGCCCGCAAGGCGCCGATCGGATCCGGCGCCGACAGCCAGTGTCCGAGCCTCGGGCCGGCGAAGATCGCCGCCACCCCGGCAAGGCCATCGACCTTCCTGATGCCGGCAAGAAGACCCGCCACGATCGCCCCGGGCACGACGACGCCTCCGAGGATCGCAGCCGTTAGCACTCGCGGCCGCCCCCGGAGCAACCACGCCCCCGGCAGGACCAAGAGCCCCAGGACCGAATGCCCGAGCCACGCCGATGCAAATCCCGTCGCCTCCTTGCGCCACGAGCCGTGGCGGTCCGCCACGGCAGCCAACCACACCACCACCCCCGCCGCAGCCAGGGTGTAGACCTCCATTCGGGTCGCGTA
>CAYPBC010000317.1:0-3547 GCA_964408845.1 uncultured Thermoanaerobaculia bacterium | reverse complement strand
TTCCGCCCGGACAAACAATGGACTGACACCACGCAAGTTTCGGCTCTGTGTGCCACTCTGTGGCATTGTATCTCATGAGTATGCCTCACTCGCCGACTTACCAGGTATCTGGCGGCGACAACCTGCCGTGTGCTCTCAAGGAATTTCAGGCAACATCAGCTTCGATCGGTTGTTAAAGGTGCCAGGCACGGTATTCCGCTGTTATCGACCCTTATTGTAATGAAAAAGGTGCCAGGCACGGTATTCCGCTATTGTCGAAATACGTGCGAGACAAGCGATTATGGCACCTTTCCGAGTCGGCCTCTCCGAAAAGCGCGGGTCATTTTCCTGCCGAAGACTCTCGGGAACCACAAACCGTTACCCCAAAAAGGTGCCAGCGAGACGGGCAGATCATCCATCCATCCATCCCATTGCAGCTAATGACGGAAAGGAGCCATCGCAGGAGAAGACGAGGACCTTGACACCACCGGCCTACTCATAGAAGGTGCTGAGAACTTGGGAAGTTGAATCGTGTTCCTAGGTCGGCCATGCTACGCTATTCCTAGTAAAGGGTTAAGGGTTGCTCTTTCTATGTTCGAACCGAGGGGAGGTAGCGAAATGGTGAGGAAAAACGTGTGTCTATCGACGTTGGCGATCACGGTTCTCATGCTTGCGGGGTCCGGCTCGGCCCAAATGATTGAGCGGAATGGAGCGATTGTCGACTCGGCAAATCTGCCGCGAGATCATTCGTCGGGTCTCATCGATGGCGAGAAGAATACGGCGGCGCCAGAACCCAATGATCCAGATTGGGGGACCGCGGACTATGTCACCTACACAGTTGGGCCCGGGGACTTTGTCCGGCGATGGAATTGCCCCTCCAATGGTCTGCCGAGTACCATCAACTTGGTATCGGTCATCCCCGCGGTCGGCGAATCAGCGATCTGCGTCGGCGCACCCGTTCATCTCCCGTCGGGGGCTTTGCTCGATTATGTCCGACTCCACTATTTCGACGATATCCCAGGCGGCGATCCGGGCATCGGGCTCTATTCTTCTGAAGGTTACAACCCGCCCGTCTCGGTCACCGGCCTGGTTCCCGCTTCCTCTGACGGGGGAGACCAAATTGAAGACGTCGGCCCGCTCGGCCACACTGTGGTGCGGCGCCAGACCGAATACCACGTCCTTGCCATCCTCGATCGGAACGGGAGCCAGTACGAAGGAATTTACAAAATCTCGTTCTGGTATTACCTGCAGATCTCACCCGCGCCGGGGGTTGCGACATTTCCCGACGTCTCTACGTCCTTCTGGGCATTCCAGGAGATCGAGGCTCTTGCCGCTTCCGGGATTACGACAGGATTCCCAGACGGCACCTTCCGCCCGACTGCCGCAGTCACCCGTGCCCAGATGGCGACATTCCTGGCGAGGGCATTGGGTTTGCACTGGGACTATTGACGCCGATAGACGGGCTGTGGAGGGTGGTGGAGACCTGCGAGAAGTTCAACCGGGAAAGGGGCCACCCTGGAGCCCCTTGACAGAGCCGATATCAGGCCAAGATGATTGCGAAAAGGAAAAGGGGCCAAAAAGGTGCCAGGCACGGTGTTCCGCTGTTATCGACCCTTATTGTAATGGTGGCAGGCACCGATGACCGTATTTGCGGCCATGCATGGGTGCCACGTACACACTTCCACACTTGTTGGATGTTGGGTGATGGATGGGTGCCACGTGGCACCTACGAGGTGGGCACCCAGAGGCGCCCTATCTTTCAAGACGGAGCACGGCGAGGACGTGCGTTAAGATACCCCTTGGGTCTCAGAACTGATGAATAGCCTTTTCGCCGTAGCGGTTGCGGTGACGCTCCAACTCACCCCTGTTGGCGACTTGCCTCAGAACGAGTTCGCCACCGAGATCGTCGAGCTGAGCGAAAAGCAACGCATGGGTGCCACGATCACCATTGCACCATTGTTGCTTCATCATGGGTGCCACGTACCGAATTGTTGAATTGTCATGGGTGCCATCATGGGTGCCACGTACCTCAATGTTGCATTGTTGCGGATCGACACGCAATGCAGGATGGGTGCCACGTATCACATTGTGACCTTACGAAGGGCTAACGTCATAAAGTGATACGTGGCACCCATCAGTGGCACCTTCGGTTAGACGCCGCCTCTTTTGATGATGTTGCTGAGACCCTCGACGCCGAACTGCACTCCCATCGCCATGACAATCAGTCCCATAAATGATTGAACTGTAGCTCGGACGAAACCGCCGCCCGTGGCCTTGCCGTCTCTCGCGGCGAGAAGCATCAACACAACCCAGGTCACGAGCGTTGCCGCCGCAACGGCAACAAGCGCTGTGATCGGAAGGTCGGAGCGCGAGTGCGACACCGCGAGGGTGATGACGCCGGTGATCGTGCCCGGACTGGCCGCAAAGAGAATCAATGGCGTCAGCGACGACTCGCCGCCCTTGCCAGGGGTCGATCCGCGAAGCATGGAGAATCCCATCCAGACAAGGACGCCTCCGCCGGCCAGGCTGAAGACATCCAGCATGGGTGCCACGTTCACCATTGCACCATTGTTGCTTCATGGGTGCCACGGATCACAACCTCACAACCTGGGTCTTCTTTTCCGTCGTGATGTTAGGTCGTGATCAGTGGCAACCTTAGAACTCAACCGTGTACGTGGTCGCCGATGCGGCGAACACGTTCGATCTCCTCTGCTGACAACGGGCCGGCGTCGAGGGCGAGGAGGGCGTGGTCCAACTCGGCGGCGTTTTTTGGCCCCGTTAAGCAGAGGTCTATGTTCGGGTTGGAAAGCACGAACCGGTAGCACTCGGCTGCGGTCAACGGTTTTTCACCCGCGGGCATCTTCCTCTCTTTCAAAAGCTGCCCCCACCGGGTCGCGGTGTACGAGGTTATCCCGGGACGGTTGTCGGCGGGGAGGTGGGGGAAGACGTCTCGCTCCGCACCGGTGTGGGCCGCGTTGTAGCGAACCATGAGGATGTCGATCGGGGTATCGGACATGGCCGCCACTCCGGCGTGGGTCTTGCGATTGTGTCCCGACATGGCAAGGAAGCGAACCTTGCCCTGTTCCTTGAGCCTGGTGGCAGCATCGAGCACCCGATGGCCGGGGTAGCGGTTGAACCAGCCGAGGATGAGCACATCGGCGTGGTCGATACCGAGCTTTCTCAGACCCCGCTCGTGGGCCTTTTCGATGAAGAGTCCGCTGTGGTCGTAGGTCTGCATCACGATGATCATCTCGTCACGGTGACTCGGCGCCAGCGAGCGTATCGCCTCGGTCATGCCCGCTCGCCGAGAGAGGCTCCAGTAGAGGTAGTTGATGCCGTGTTCGTGGAAGGCCTTTTCGACCGCGGCCGCAGGCACGCCGTAACCGGATCCGATCCCGAGCCGGCTGACCTCGAGACCGGTGCGGCCGAGGGTCGTTCGGTCGCGAAACGAAAGGTCGCTCAATCCCATGGGTACCACGTTCACCATTGTTGCATTGTCAGGTGACCTGGCCCCCCTCTTCGTTGCCAAGGGGTGATCCGCGGAGTATCTACCTCACAACACAGACCC
>CAYPBC010000316.1:0-3555 GCA_964408845.1 uncultured Thermoanaerobaculia bacterium | reverse complement strand
ACAAAGGGCGCGAAGACACGCCGGACCAAGGCTTCGGACCGGCTCATCGTGGCGCGCCGGAAGAAGAGGAAGTAGATATGGGACGTTCAATCCGCAAGGGACCATTTGTCGATGAGCACCTGGCGAAGAAGATCGAGGCCGCCAGCTCGACAACCGACCGCCGGGTCATCAAGACCTGGTCGAGACGTTCGACGGTGACCCCGCTGATGGTCGGCGTCACCATCGCTGTCCACAACGGTCACAAGTTCGTGCCGGTATTTGTCACCGAAAACATGGTCGGACACAAGCTTGGCGAGTTTGCTCCGACCAGGACATTTCGCGGTCACTCCGGCCGCCGTGAAAAGGGCGAGTAGGTGGAGACGGTATGGATTCTCGAGCTCAACTGAAGTACTATCGCTCGTCGCCACGCAAGGTCAGATTGGTGGCGGACATGGTTCGCGGTCAGGCGGTGGAGCCGGCGCTCACCTCGTTGCAACTGAGCCCCAAGTATGCGGCAAAGGACGTCGCCAAGCTGGTGCGGTCGGCGCTCGCAAACTTGGAGCAGGCGCAGCCGGGCGTCGACGTCGATCGGGTTTTTATCAGCAAGATCTTCGTTGATCCCGGCCCGAGTCTTCGCCGCGGACGGCCGGCGTCGAAGTGGGTCCGGATGCACCGGATTCTCAAGCGAATGTGTCACATCACCGTTGAGCTTGCGGTGAAGGAATAGGAGCGCATAGTGGGACAAAAAACGCACCCGTACGGCTTTCGCCTCGGTTATAACAACACCTGGCGATCCCGCTGGTATGCGGAGGGCGGAGACTACGCAGATCTCCTGCACGAGGACCTCCAGCTACGGCAGGAGCTTCTCCAGCGGCTGGAGAACGCGGCGGTGAGCGCGATCGACATCGAGCGCACGGCATCAAAGCTGCGTGTCAACATCCTTTCCGGACGACCGGGCATCATCATCGGTCGCAAAGGCGCCGAGGTGGACAAGCTCCGCGATGATCTCATGCGCCGTTATGGACAGGACATCCACATCAATATCCAGGAGATCCAGCGTCCGGAGATCGACGCCCACCTGATCGCCGCCAACGTGGCGCGGCAGCTCGAGCGGCGGATCGCCTTCCGACGGGCCATGCGTCGGGCGATCGAGAATGCACTCCGTTTCGGCGCCCAGGGAATCAAGATCCGTTGTGCCGGCCGTCTCAACGGCGCCGAGATCGCGCGCGCCGAGTGGTATCAGCAGGGACGTCTGCCGCTTCATACCCTGAAGGCCGACATCGACTACGGTTTCAAGACCGCCTACACGACGTACGGAGTGATCGGGGTCAAGGTCTGGGTGTACCGGGGCGAGCGCCACCGTGCTCGCGCCCCTCGTCCCCGCGTCTAAGGAGATTCGTCATGTTGATGCCGAAGAAGGTCAAATACAGAAAGCAGCAACGGGGCAAGAACCGGGGCGTCACGCTCCGTGGGGCCAAGTTGTCCTTCGGGGACTATGCCCTGCAGGCGGTCGAGCGAGGGTGGGTCACGGCCCGCCAGATCGAGGCGGCGCGAATCGCGATGACCCGGCACGTCAAACGCGGTGGCAAGATCTGGATCCGGGTCTTTCCCGACAAACCGGTGACCAAGAAACCCCTCGAGACCCGTATGGGCAAGGGAAAGGGCCCCCCGGAGGAGTGGGTGGCAGTCGTCAGACCGGCGCGGATCCTCTATGAGATGGAAGGGGTGTCGGAGGAAATCGCCCGCGAAGCGATGCGCCTCGCAGCCCACAAACTTCCCATCAGGACGCGTTTCGTGACCAGGAAAGAGCAGATATGAAGGCCAAGGAAATTCGCGATCGTTCGGACGATGAGCTTCGCAAGGCGCTCGGGGACCTCGAGGAGCAGCTATTCAAACTGCGTTTCCAGAAGTCGACGGGACAGATCGAGAATCCAATCAAGATCCGCGAGGTCCGCAAGGACATCGCTCGCGTGCTGACGGTGATGGGCGAACGGCAAGCCGAGGAGGGCGTGTGATGAGCACTGATGTCAAGACCTCGCGCAAGACCACCAAGGTGGGTCTGGTGACCTCCAGCGCTGCCGATAAATCGGTCGTAGTGAAGGTTGAAAACTTGATTATGCATCCGTTGTATTCGAAGTTCGTGCGTACGTCGTCGAAGTTTATGGCGCACGACGAAGAAAACGCCTGCAATGAGGGTGACCGGGTGCTCATCGAGGAGTGCCGGCCGCTGTCCAAGCGCAAGCGCTGGCGCGTCCGCAAGGTCATCGAGCGGGCACAGTAGCTGGGAGGTCGAGCGATGATCCAAATGGGAACCATGCTTCTGGTCGCCGATAACTCCGGCGCGCGCCGATTGCAGGCCATTCGCCAGCTCGGCGGGTCGGCTGCGCCCCGTTATGCCGGTCTCGGCGACATCGTCGTGTGTTCGGTCAAGGAGGCCGCGCCCGAATCCGAAATCAAAAAGGGCAGCGTGGTCAAGGCGGTTGTGGTCCGCACCAAATCGCGCGCCCGCCGTCGTGACGGATCGTATATCCGCTTCGACGAGAACGCCGTCGTGCTCATCACCGCAGAGCACGACCCGGTCGGCACCCGTGTCTTTGGGCCGGTGGCCCGTGAGCTGCGCGAGAGACAATTCATGAAGATCGTGTCTCTGGCGCCAGAGGTTTTGTAGGAGCGACCATGAAGATCAAAAAAGGTGACACCGTAGAGGTGATTTCCGGCAAGGATGCCGGCACGCGGGGCCGAGTCCTGGTCATCGATCGCGATCGGGAGCGGTTGGTGATCGAGGGTGTGAACATGATCAAACGGCATACCCGACCCAACCCGAAGAAGAACGTACAGGGCGGGATCGTTGAACGCGAAGCGCCAATTCACGTCTCCAACGTGATGGTGATTTCGCCGGACAGCGGACAACGCTCTCGGATCGGGTTTCGAATCCTGGACGACGGGCGGAAGGTCCGCGTAGCCAAGGTCGACGGCGCGATTCTCGACCGATAGGAGGGACGATGGCGCGCTTGGAAGAGAGATATCGTGAGGAGGTCTTCCCCCAGCTCCAAAAGGAGTTCGGGCTGACCAACCCGATGCAGGTGCCGAAAATCACCAAGATCACCTGCAATATCGGCGTCGGCGAGGCCAGCCGTAACGCCAAGCTTCTCGATGTTGCGATGGAGCAACTCGCGAACATCACCGCCCAATTGCCCGAGATGAGAAAGGCGCGGAAGTCGATTGCGGCTTTCAAGCTCCGTGAGGGTACGCCGGTGGGCGCGAGGGTCACCCTGCGGCGGGGGAGAATGTACGAGTTTCTGGATCGTCTGATTTCGATCGGACTGCCACGGGTGCGCGACTTTCGCGGCATCTCGGCGAATGCGTTCGACGGTCGTGGTAACTACACCCTCGGCATTCGCGACATTCTGGTCTTTCCAGAGGTCGACTATCAGAAGGTTGAAGGCACCATGGGAATGAACATCACTATCACGACGACGGCACCTACCGACGATCAGGCGCGAGCGCTCCTGGCCGGTCTCGGCATGCCGTTCAAGAGCCGTTAGGAGGCACCGTGGCACGCAAGGCAATGATCGC
>CAYPBC010000315.1:0-3559 GCA_964408845.1 uncultured Thermoanaerobaculia bacterium | reverse complement strand
CTGCTCCGTGACAATCCGCTATAGTGGCTCAGCTTCCTAAGAGCCTTCCTAATTCGCGTCAGCGATTCACACCCGTCACTGAAAAATACCTGGCGTCTGGATGATGGAAGACCATCGCGCTGACGCTTGCTTCCGGCGACATCATCATGCCGTCGGTGAGCTCGATGCCAATCTCCTCGGGTTCGAGCAACCGCCACAGCGCCGCCTGGTGGTCGAGATCGGGGCATGCGGGGTAGCCGAAGCTAAAGCGCTTGCCGCGGTAACGGGCTGAAAAACGGTCCCTCATCGTCATCTCGAGCAGGTCAGGAAACCCCCACAGCGCGCGCAGGCGAGCGTGCAGCCATTCGGCGGCGGCCTCGGCGGTCTCGATGGCCAGGGCCTGGATGGCGTGGCTCTCCAGGTACTCCCCCGCCTCCTTCGCGGCGATCGAGCGTTCGCGGACCCCGTCACCGGCGCCGACCACGAAGAGGGCCACCGAGTCGCGGACGCCGTTAACGGGCGGCACTACGAAGTCCGCGAGGCTCAGCCCGCCGGGCTTCGCCTGGCGTCCGAAGTCGAAGGTGTGGGCAGGGTCCTTCGCGCTTGGTTCGAAGAGGGCGATGGCGTCTCCGTCGGGTTCGGCCTCAAAAAACCGCCACACCGCGCCAACGCGCATCCAACCCGCGACCTCGTCCTTGAGCGACTCGATCATGGCCTGCAGCTTTTCGGCCTTGACGTCACCGTCGTCGAGGAGCCTCGCGAAGCTGCCGCGCAGCCCGAGGTGCTTGCCGTAGAGCATCTGTGGATTGATGAACGACCAGACCTCGCGAAGATCATCCACCGGCGACCACACGATGCGGTCCGGCCGTGGTGACGGCACCGGATCGAGGTCGGTCCGAACGGTCTGGCCGGAAGACGCGCTCGCAGCCCGGGGGCGCACGCGAGCTGCCGGCGCCACCGGCTCAGGCTTCGACCCGGCGGCCTGTGACTCGGCCGCCAAGCCCCCGTCTTCGCTGATGCGAAGCATGGTGTCGAGCCCCGCCATGGCGTCAGCACAGTAGATAACCGTACCGTCGTAGACCGGGGCAATTCTCTCATCGGTGAAACGCTTTGAGAGCGCCGCACCGCCCACCAGTATCGGCACGGCGATCCCCGCCGCGGCGAGATCCCCCGCCGTCACCACCATCTGATGCGCCGACTTGACGAGCAGCCCAGACAGTCCGACGGCATCCGGCCGGTGCTCGCGCACCGCCTGCACCAGGGTCTCCGGCACGACCCTGATTCCGAGGTCGACAACCTCGAAGCCGTTATTGGTGAAGATGATCTCGACCAGGTTCTTGCCGATGTCGTGGACATCGCCCTTGACGGTGGCGAGGACGACCTTGCCGCGACTCGCCGAGGTATCGGCGTCCATGAATTGCTCGAGGTGGGAGACCGCGGCCTTCATCGCCTCGGCGCTTTGCAGAACCTCGGCAACGATCAGCTCGTTGGCGTTAAACAGCCGTCCGACCTCCGCCATCCCCGCCATCAGCGGGCCGTTGATGATCTGAAGCGGCTCGGCGCCTTCGGCCCGCTTGCGCTCGAGGTCCTCGATGAGCCCACTGCGGCTGCCATCGACGATGTAACCCGCGAGCCGCTCGTCGAGCGGCTGCTCGGGGCGCACAACGGCTTGGCGCTTGGCGCCGCGGAAGTGGTCGCTGACGTGGGTCACGTGGTAGGCGTGGATCGTGGCCCGCTGCTCCGGCGTCTGCTCGCGCCAGTCGCGCGGCGCCATTTCCTCGACCGGCAGGTTGAAGAGCAGGGCCTCCACCATCCGCCTCTCCGCCTCGGGGATCGCCGCATAGCGCTCGATGCGTTCGGAGTTGACGATGGCGAGGTCGAGGCCGGCCTTGGTGGCCAGGTAAAGAAAGACCGAGTTGACGACCTCGCGCGCGCGAAGGGGCAGGCCAAAGCTGACGTTGGAGATGCCGAGCACGGTCGGACAGGCGGGGATGGCCCGCTTGATCAGCCGCAGCCCTTCGATGGTCTCGACCGCGCCGCCGATGTAACTCTCGTCGCCACTCGCCGCTGGGAAGACCAATGGGTCGAAGACGATGTCGGTCTCGGGCACGCCGTGGTTTTCGGTCAACAAACGATGTCCGCGGCGGGCGATCTCGAGCTTGCGCTCACGGGTAAAGGCCTGCGCCTGCTGAGGATCCTCGTCGATGGCCCCGAAGATCACCGCGGCGCCGTAGCGCCGGAGCAGCGGCGCCACCACCGCGATACGCTCCTCGCCGTCCTCGAGGTTTACGGAGTTGACGATCGATTTGCCCTGGCAGTAGGTGAGCGCGACCTCGATCGCCTCGGGATCGGTGGAGTCGATCATGATCGGCGCCTTGACCGCTCGTCCGAGGCGTTCGTAGAGCTCGCGCACCGCCTCGATCTCGTCGCTCTCGGTGGACTGCAGACAGACGTCAATGATCTGCGCCCCGCTCTTGACCTGGCGGCGGGCGATCTCGGTCGCCTCGTCCCACTCGCCGGCGACGACCAGCTCCCTGAAGAGCTTCGAGCCGATGACGTTGGTGCGCTCGCCCACCAGCAGCGGCCGGTTGTCCTCATCGGGCTCGACCAGCTCGATGCCGGTGTAGACGGCTCGCGGTTGCCGCCGCTCTGTCAGCGGCCGCGGTTTTCGCCCCTCCACCATGTGCGCAATGGTGGCGATGTGGGCGTCAGTGGTGCCGCAGCAGCCGCCGACGATGTTCAGCCAGCCGGCATCGACAAAGCGCTCGAGCGCAGCGGCCAAACTTTCGGGCGTCTCCGGGTAATCGCCATCCTCGTCCGGCAAACCGGCGTTCGGAAAGCACGACACCGCGACGCGCGCCCGCTCATGGATGGTCCGCAAGTGGTCGGTCATGAGATCTGGCCCGGTGGCACAGTTGAGCCCGACCGCCAGCAGCTCGGCGTGCTCGATCGACGCCAGGAATGCATCCGCGGTCTGGCCGCCGAGCATCGTGCCCGTGGGTTCGATGGTTCCCGACACCACCACCGGCCGCCGCGCCCCGGCATCGGCGAACGCCCCCTCGAGGGCAATCAGGGCCGCCTTGGTGTTACGGGTGTCCTGGCAGGTTTCGACAAAGAAGAGATCAACCCCGCCTTCCAGCAGCCCGCGCACTTGCTCGCCGAATGTCCGCACCAGTTCGGCGAAGGTGACACCGCCGGTGACCGAGATCGCCTTGGTCGTCGGGCCGATGGATCCGGCAACAAAGCGAGGCTTCGCCGGCGTCGAGGCCTCCCGCGCGGCCTCCACTGCGATCTCGGCCGCCAACCGGTTGAGCGCCCGCGCCTCGGCCGCGATCCCGTACTCGGCGAGCACCAGCGGGGTGCCGCCGAAGGTGTCGGTCTCGATGATGTCGACGCCGGCTCCAAGATAGGCGCGGTGAACCTCGAGAATCACATCCGGCCGCGTCCGAACCAGGATCTCGTTGCAGCCCTCGAGCTCGGGTCCACCGAAGTCGCCGGGGCCGAGGTTCTTCGACTGCAGCATCGTCCCGGTAGCGCCATCCAGCACCAGGATCCGCTCACGCATGAGCGCCCGCAGCTC
>CAYPBC010000314.1:0-3564 GCA_964408845.1 uncultured Thermoanaerobaculia bacterium | reverse complement strand
AAGCGCATCATCTGGCGAACGATCACCTCGATGTGCTTGTCGTTGATGGTCACGCCCTGCGAACGATACACCTCCTGGATCTTGTCCACCAGGTGTCGCTGCATTTCCTTTTCACCGAGAATCGAGAGAATATCGTGCGGATTGACGACGCCTTCGGTCAGGGAGTCGCCAGCCTGAATGAACTCTCCCTCCTGCACCGAAACGTGAGCATAGCGTGGAATCGAATACTCCCGATGCTCGTCGCTCGCGCCCTCAACCATGATGCGGCGCTGGCCCCGCACCGGTTCGGTGATAACAATGGTTCCGTCGATCTCCGATACCACCGCCGGGTCCTTGGGTTTGCGCGCTTCGAAGAGCTCGACCACCCGCGGCAGGCCGCCGGTAATGTCCTTGGTCTTGGACATCTCGCGCGGGATCTTGGCGAGCACGTCGCCCGCCGCCAGATCTACTCCCTCGGCCACCGCGAGGTGGGAACCGATCGGCAGCTGATAGCGGCGCGTTTCCTTGTTCTTGCCGCGGCCCTTGCCGACCACCTCGAGGGTCGGAATACGTTTACCGGAGCCCAACGGTTCGATGACGATCTTGTGGGCGTGACCGGTCAGCTTGTCGATCTCCTCGCGCACGTTTTCACCCTCGACCAGATCGTGGAACTTCACCTTTCCGGCGATAGCCGTCAGGATGGCCGAGGTGAATGGATCCCACTCGATCAGCGAGGTTCCGGGCTCGACCTCCTGCCCGTCTTCGACCAAGAGGTGTGAGCCGTAGGCCACCGAGTAGCGTTCCTTTTCGCGCTGTCGCTCGTCAAGGATGACGACCTTGCCGGTCCGTGAGATCGCAACCGTCTTCCCTTCCTTGTCGACGACCGCGGACACGTTGAGAAACTTGATCCTGCCTTGGTGATTTGCCACATGATGTGACGATTCGGTGCCGCGCGTCGCGGTCCCTCCGTAGTGGAAGGTCCGCATCGTAAGCTGGGTGCCCGGCTCGCCGATCGACTGTGCAGCGATGATTCCCACCGCCTCGCCGATCTCGACCATTCGCCCGCTCGCCAGCATGCGGCCGTAACACAGCTGGCACACGCCGCGATCAGTCTCACACGTGAGCGCTGAGCGAATGCGGACCCGCTCGATACCAGCCTCCTGGATCTGGCTGGCGATGGTCTCGGAGATTTCAGTCTTAACGGGGCAGATCTGGGTGTCTTCGATGGGGTCGAAGACGTCCTCGGCGGCCACGCGCCCGACAACCCGGTCGCGCAGTTGCTCGAGGATTTCACCACCTTCGGTGATGGCCAAAACCTCGATACCGTTTTCGGTGCCGCAGTCGTGCTCGACAACGATCACGTCCTGCGACACGTCGACCAGGCGCCGGGTGAGATACCCCGAGTCGGCGGTTTTGAGCGCGGTGTCAGCGAGCCCTTTTCGCGCGCCGTGGGTCGAGATGAAGTACTGCAATACCGACAGCCCCTCGCGGAAGTTGGCGGTGATCGGGGTTTCCATGATCTCGCCCGACGGCTTCGCCATCAGCCCCCGCATACCGGCAAGCTGCCGCACCTGTTCCCGAGAACCTCGGGCGCCGGAGTCCGCCATCATGAAGATCGGGTTGAACACACCCGACTCCGCATCCAACGACGACATGCCGGCAAACATCTCCTTGGCCACATCCTCGGTCACCCGGTGCCAGATGTCGATGATCTTGTTGTGGCGCTCACCTGCCGTGATGAGCCCCTTCCTGCGCTGATCCTCGATCTGATCCACCTCTGAATAGGCCTCTTCCAAATGCGCCAGTTTGCTTTCGGGAATCACCATGTCGGTACTCGACAACGAAAGCCCCGAACGAGTTGCGAACTCGAAGCCGATCTCCTTGAGTTTGTCGAGCAGAATCACGGTGGGATCGTGCCCCAGGTTCGCGATCGAGAAGGCGACCAGGTTCTCCAGCCCCTTCTTGCGCAGCTGACCGTTGATGAACGGCATGTCCTCCGGCAGCTCCATGTTGAAGAGCACTCGCCCGACCGTGGTCTCGAGCAGCATGCCCTCAACCTCGATCATGTCCGCATGCAGCATGTCCTGGCTGCCACCCTGGGCGACCAGGTCGATCAACTTTCCGGAGAACCGCAGCTGGATGGGGGCCTGGGTACTGACCACGCCGGCGTTGTAGGCCAGGAAGACCTCCTCGGCCGAGGCAAAGGTCTTGCCGCCGCCCTTTGCCATGTAGTTTTCGGTGGTCAGGTAGTAGATCCCGATCACCATGTCCTGCGACGGCACCGCCAGCGGCCGCCCGCTTGCCGGCGACAAAATATTGCGGGCCGACATCATGAGGATGTGAGCCTCGAGCTGCGCCTTGGGCGACAGAGGCACGTGGACCGCCATTTGGTCACCGTCAAAGTCCGCGTTGTAGGCCGCGCAGACCAGCGGGTGGATCTTGATTGCCTTGCCCTCGACCAGTACCGGTTCAAAAGCCTGGATGCCGAGCCGGTGCAGGGTCGGAGCCCGGTTGAGGAGCACCGGATGGTCCTCGATCACCTTCTCCAGGGCGTCCCACACCTCGGGGGTTTGGAGCTCGACGAGCTCCTTGGCCATCTTGATGGTGGTCGCCAACTCCCGCTCCTCGAGCTCCCGGTAGACAAACGGCTTGAAGAGCTCGAGGGCCATCTTCTTCGGCAGTCCGCACTGGTGCAACTTGAGCTCCGGTCCGACCACGATCACCGATCGGCCCGAGTAGTCGACCCGCTTGCCGAGGAGGTTCTGGCGGAACCGGCCCTGTTTGCCCTTGAGGTTGTCCGACAGGGATTTGAGCGGCCGGTTGTTGGAACCCTTGATGATGCGGCCACGGCGGCCGTTGTCAAAGAGCGCGTCCACCGCCTCTTGCAGCATTCGTTTTTCATTGCGCACGATCACTTCAGGTGCACGCAGATCGAGGAGCTTTTTGAGGCGGTTGTTGCGGTTGATGACCCGCCGGTAGAGATCGTTGAGATCTGAAGTCGCAAAGCGGCCGCCGTCAAGCGGCACCAGCGGCCGTAGCTCCGGCGGCAGCACGGGAATCACCTCTACGATCATCCACTCGGGGCGGTTGCCGGAGCGCCTGAGGGCTTCCACCAGCTTGAGCCGCTTGGCGGCCTTCTGGCGGCGCATGACCGCGGTTTCGGTGCGCATGATCATGCGCAGCTCGGCGGCCATTTCGTCGAGATCGAGACGTTCAAGATGGGTTCGAACCGCCTCCGCCCCCATCCCCGCGACAAAGGCCTCGCCGTAGTCTTCCTTGGCCTGGCGGTACTCCTCCTCGGTCAGCACCTGTTGGTCCTCGAGGGGCGTGTCTCCCGGGTCGACCACGACGTAGGCCTCGAAGTACAGTACCCGTTCGAGCTGGCGCATGGTCATGTCCAGCAACAGTCCAATGCGCGAGGGCAGACCCTTGAAGAACCACACGTGGGAGACCGGCGCTGCGAGCTCGATGTGACCCATGCGTTCGCGGCGAACCTTGGACTTGGTGACCTCGACACCGCACTTGTCACACACCACGCCGCGGTACTTCATGCGCTTGTACTTACCGCACAGGCACTCCCAGTCG
>CAYPBC010000313.1:0-3576 GCA_964408845.1 uncultured Thermoanaerobaculia bacterium | reverse complement strand
CGCCCATGTTCTCGAGCGGGTCGGGGAGCTCGATCTCCTTGGCGACGGTGACGCCGTCCTTGGTGATGGTCGGCGAGCCGAACTTCTTCTCGAGCACGACGTTACGACCCTTGGGGCCGAGGGTGACTTTGACGGCGTTGGCGAGCTTGTTCACGCCCGCGACGAGCTTGCCCCGAGCTTCCTCGGAGTAGACAATCTGTTTTCCAGCCATGATGGGCCTCCTATTTCTCTATGATGGCGAGGATCTCGTCTTCGCGGACGATTGTGTGCTCCTCGTTGTTGATCTTGATGTCCTGACCGGTGTACTTGCCGATGAGCACAAGATCGTTCTTTTTGACGGTCATTGGGAGGCGCTTGCCGTTGTCGTCCAGCTTTCCGTCTCCCACTGCCACCACCTCCGCCTCCTGGGGCTTCTCTTTGGCGGTGTCGGGAATGATAATTCCTCCGCGCACTTCTTCGTCGGTTTCAATGCGCTTCAGGAGGACGCGATCGCTCAGTGGTTTGACCTTCATCTGTCTCGCTCCTTTCGAGTTATGTGTGTGTTTTAGCACTGTTACTGGGAGAGTGCTAAAGGGAATATAGTCGATTTTCCGGTGACTGTCAACCGGTTTTTGAAAATTTCTTAGTTTTGCGTACTAAGATCTTGACTCGAGTGAGAATCACAGGTTTCTTAGTCTCTCTAACTCAGATCTATCGGCCCGCCGATGACGGACGGTAGCCACCGGCGGCCGGGTGGACATTCCAGTGCGGGCCAGGGCATTGCCTCGGGTGGTGGGCCGGGTTACCGTATAGGTACGTGAAGTCTAGCATCGTCGATTCGTCCCTATCCGATCCGCACGGCACAGGCCAGCGCCGTGCACTGCGCCGCGCTGCCTTCGGCATTCACCCCGGAGAAGGAGCCCTGGTCTGGCTCTTCTTCTTTGAGTTCCTCATTCTCACGACGGTCCACTTCGCGAGTAAGAGCGTCCGTCAGGCTACATACGTCAATGAGTTGGGCGCGGAGAACCTGCCGTGGGTGTATCTCGTGGTGGCGGTGATCTCGTTTCCGGTGCTGGTCATTTACTCCCGTCTGGCGGGACGGTATCAGCTACCGATGCTGATCCTCGGCTTCACTCTGGCCCACGTGTTCGGGTTGACCCTGTTCTTCTACCTCTTCGGCACCGGCGGCAAGTGGGTTGCGGTGGCCTATTACATCTGGCTGAGCATGGCCTTCGCGATCGCGGTCTCTCAGTTCTGGACGTATGCCAATCAGATCTTCGACCCGCGGCAAGCGCGCCGGCTCTTCGCCTTCATCGGCGCCGGCGGCCTCCTCGGTGCGGTCCTCGGCGGCGGGCTGGCTTTTGCGGTCACTCAGCTTTCGGGGACTCGATACACCCTGCTCGCTGCCGCGGTCTTGCTGCTCGCCGTGCCGTTATTGGTGGTGCTTATCGAGAAGGCGAAGGGGCCCATGCCCGTGGTGCCGCCCCGTCATGGCCGCGAACGATTCGAGGAGGCCCGTGGCGGTCTGCGGACTCTGCGTGGTTCGCGGCTCCTCGCCCTCATCGCTCTCCTCATGCTGGCCACGGTCATGGTCGGGCAGCTCGTGCAATGGCAGTTCAACTGGTGGGTGGAATTCACCACGCAGACCCTCGATCAGCGGACCTCGATGTTCAGCATCGCCCTCAGCCTGGTTGGAGTGGTGGGTTTCTTCTTCCAGCTCATCTTCACCGGGCGGATCCACCGCGTTCTCGGTGTCGGGGTGGCCATGCGGGTACTTCCGTCAACGGTCCTGATCTCCCAGCTTGGGGTGGTGCTGGCGATCGTGTTCGTGCAGCCGTTGGTATTTCCGTTGATCTGGGTTCTCTTCGTTGGTGAGGGCAGCCTCCGTCACTCCGTTGACCAGGTGACCCGCGAGCTGCTCTTCATGCCGGTGGCGGCGAACCTCCGGGTCAGGGCCAAGGCGTTTATCGACATCTTTGTCCAGCGCTTCGGCAAGGGCGCCGCCGCGATCCTCATTCTAGTAACCCTGAGGTTTTTGCCGGCAGACTTCGTCAGCGTGCTGACGCTTATCCTGGCGGGATCGTGGGTGGTGCTGACGCTCAAGGTGCGGAACGAGTACGTCACGGCCTTCCGCGAGGGGCTGAAATCGGGCACCATCCAGCCGGATGCTGTCATCGACCCGAGCGATGTGACCACGGTGACGACCCTCGTGCAGTCTCTCGGTAGCTCAGATGCCCGTAAGGTGCTACACAGCCTCGAGCTGTTGTCGAACAGCGGAGAAGGGCGCCTCGTATCGCCCCTGCTGCTCCACCACGAAAGCGCCGAGGTCCGCCGAAAGACCCTCGAAATCCTGGCCGACACTGGGCGCGAGGACGCGGCGCCTCTGGTCGAACGCGCAATGAGCGACGCCGATGCCGAGGTGCGGACCGGCGCCATGCGGACCCTTGCCGTGCTGCGGGGCGAGCACGCCGCGAAGTTGGCGCTGGATCATCTCGATGACGACGACCTCCACATTCGGGCCTCGGCGGTGGCAAGCCTCCTCGGCGGCGGCGATCCGGAGGGAGTTCGGCGCGCCGAGGATGTGCTCGCCGGGCTGGTTGCCGGCGACGACCCGGAAGTTCGGGCGGAAACCGCCCGCGCGCTCGGCCAGGTGTCGGACCCAACGGCCGGCGACGTGGTGGTTCAGCTTCTCTATGATCGCGATCTCGCGGTGGTGCGAGCGGCCATCGGTACCGTCCGGTTGCGATTCGACCGCGGCGGACCCAACCCCTTGTACGCGACGATTCTCATTTCGTTAATGGCCAACCGGCGCCTCAAGCACGAGGCGCGAGACGCTCTCGTCGCTCAGGGAGAGAGTGCGGTTGAGCAGCTGCTCCTCTTTATGAAATCGCCGGACGAGCAGATATGGGTGCGGCGGGCGATGCCGAAGACGATCGCTCTCATCGGGATCCAAAGCGGCGCTGACGCACTGATTGACAACATCGACACCAGTGATGCCATGCTGCGCTCGAAGATCATCGAGGCCCTGGTTTACATGAGGACGCGCAACGAGGAGATCAGTTTCAAACGGCGCACGATCGTTGACCAACTCGGCCACGAGGCTTCCCGGTATCTGCGCCTGCTTGCCGATCTGTGGGCGGTGTCCTCGCTTCACGAGGCGCGTCTCGATGGCCCGCTGGCTGTGTGGAACAGGGACGGACGGGTGCCGACCCTGCCGCAGCAGCTGTTGGCGCAACGGATGGCGAGGAAGGTCGGCAACGTCTTCGGCCTGCTCGAGCTCATTGAAGATCCCGAGGATGTTCGGGCGGCTCAACGCAGTCTCCTCAGCGGCCAGCCCAACCTCCGTGCCCGGGCTCTCGAGTACCTTGACAACACCTTGTCGGGATCTGTGCGGCGAGATGTTTTTGCGGTCATCGACGACGCGCCTCCGGAGGACAAGCTGCGGCGGGCGCAGCTCTTCTTCGATATCAGCGTTGAGTCGCCGGAACAAACTCTCGAACGCCTGATTCGCATCGATCCGTGGAACGATCCAAGCGCCGTCGGCATCATCCTCGCGGCCCTCCACAACGTGTGGAACGAGGAGATCGTCGCTCTGTA
>CAYPBC010000312.1:1791-3603 GCA_964408845.1 uncultured Thermoanaerobaculia bacterium | reverse complement strand
CACGCGCCGGCGACGGTGCGTCACGACGGCCGAAGGCCGTCAGTAACCCCAGGAATGGGAACCGCGGAAAACCGCAAGCCCTGGAGGGGCGACAGATTGCGGATGTGGTGTGAGCCGCAGCCATCATCTTCTGATTGTCTGTCGCCGCTTCGCGGCTAGCTCGACCCAAAAGAAATTTTCAGGGGAGTTCCTTGAAAGAGCCGGTCAGTCCACCGGGTAGAGAGCGTCCCACCACTCCGGCTGGTCCTTCAGCCACCGGTCGAACCAGGCGATGATGCTTCGTGACCACAGCTCCCGCTTGTCGTGCTCCATGATCAGGTGGCCCAATCCCGCAACCCGCAGGTACTCCACCGGTGATCCGAGGAGCTTGAGCGCGGCGTAGAACTGGTCGCTCTCTCCCGGAGGCACGTTGGGATCGTCATCACCGTGGGTCAGGAGCACCGGCGTGGTCACATTGTCGGCGTTGAAGAGCGGACTCCTATCGACGAAAATGTCCTTCCTGTTCCACGGGAAGCTGTCGGCGTTCGCTACCGCACCGTAGCTGTAGCCCCAGTAGCCTTCACCCCAGTAGGACGAGAGCGCGGAGATCCCCGCATGGGCGACCGCGGCGGCGAAAACGTCGGTTTCGGTCACCAGCTTCATGGTCATGAAACCGCCGTAGGAAGCGCCGATGCAGCCCACCCGTTCGGGATCGACATAGGGGTGGGCTTTGAGAAACGCGCCGGTCGCCTCGACGATCTGACGGCTGGTGACCTCACCCCAGTCGTTGACGTGGACCATGGAGTTTTCCTGCCCCCATCCGTAGGCCCCCGTCGGGTTCAGGACATACACCACGTAGCCGTTGGCGGCCCACCACTCGGCCGGGTAGCGTCCGCCGAAGCTGCGCTCGATGGGCGAGGTGCCCGCGTAGTAGTTCACGATGGCGGGGTAGCGTTTTTCCCCGTCGAACCCGACCGGAAGATACACCCGCCCGCCAACGGAGCGCCCATCCGAGGCGACGAAGTTCCAGGGCTCCACCACACCGCGGCGCACCGTCCGAAATCGCTCCGTGGCCGGCTCGAGGAGGAGGCGGGGCGAGGCCGTCTTCCGATCGAGGACCACGACCCGTTGCGGCTGCCACACAGACGTTCCGGCAGCGACGATGGTCGAAGCCCCGCTGGCGATATCAAACGAGCCGACACTCTCGATACCTGTCCTCAGCCGGTCGAAAATTTTCGTCCCCGGATCGTATCGATAAAGATTCTGCTCCTCGCCATCGATCGTGAGCATGTAGAGGGCGCCGTCGTGGCGACTCCACACCGCGCGTGCAACCGCGGGATCGAATTCCCGGGTGACAGCCTCGACCTCGTCCGACTCAGGGTCCCAGTCAAAGAGCTGCCCATCGTAATCGTTCACCGGTTCGACGATGCCCTCGGCGATACCGGTCTTCCCGAACTCACTCGGCCCGGCACGAATGAGCAGACGCCGGCCATCGGGCGCATACTCCACCGCGTTGAGCCACCAGAAATCGCGCAGCTTGACCGCGCCGCCTTCCGACAGATCGAGCTCCCACAGCTCGGTGCGCGAGTAGGGCCGGTGGGAAAAATCCTCAACTTCACGGCTCACCAGGAGACGCTGACCGTCGGGCGAGAAGGCCTTGGCGGCGGCACTCACGGGACCCGCCGTGAGGCGCCTCGCCGCACCGCCTGTCGCACTCACGAGGTACAAGGAGCTGATGTCCCGGTGGTCCGCCATGCGATCCAACAGCCCCCGCAGGTGCTTGATACCACGTTCGTCTTTCTCCGGTTTCTCGGTTGCCGAGAAGACGATCGT
>CAYPBC010000312.1:0-1691 GCA_964408845.1 uncultured Thermoanaerobaculia bacterium | reverse complement strand
AACGCCGTCACGACGAT
Source organism: uncultured Thermoanaerobaculia bacterium (assembly GCA_964408845.1). Taxonomy (GTDB): domain Bacteria; phylum Acidobacteriota; class Thermoanaerobaculia; order Thermoanaerobaculales; family Sulfomarinibacteraceae; genus Sulfomarinibacter. The sequence goes on along the minus strand of CAYPBC010000312.1, from coordinate 1,674 downwards.
CAGCCGGTGGTTTCCCGGGTCGAGCGCAACCTCGGTCCCACTCTCCCCCACCGCCTCGCCGTCGATGATCACCTCGGCCGGGTGGTCCGACTCGACCTCGAGGACGACGGATACAAAACGATCCATGTCCAACTGCGCCGACAGCCAGGCAACCGCCGCGCGCTGGGCGTCGACCTCTGCGGGCGCCGAAAGCACCGCTGCGCCGTCCCTAGTGACCTCGGCCTTCCCCCACGAGACCTCATGGCCGAGCCACTCGAGCCGTCTGTCGGGCAGGTCGAGATCGGGTCCGGGGGGCAGGGGGCGCACACCCAGCAGAGCTTTCAATGCCACGTCATCGGCCGCCTCGTCGCCAAAAACCGGCAGAGGCTCGAGGAGCGGACCGAGCACACGCCATTCCTGAACCACCATCTTCGGTGGGTTCTCGTCGCCCGCGGCAGCCGAAAGGGCCGCCAATAGAAAAACACCTAACCACATCCACGAGGAAGCTTTACGTAGCATGATTAATCCCTCCGACTCGGCAGCGTGGAGTATACGCCCTGAGATGCGCGTATGATCTGACCGCATGAGCCGCACCGATCTCAAACGCGCCCTCTTCGCGACCCTCTTCTTCGGGGCCGCTTCGGGCATCTTCGTGGCGACGCTGAACAACTACCTCGCCGACGTTCACCATCTCGATGCCGTCGGCCGGGGCTGGCTCGAGCTGCCGCGGGAGCTTCCCGGCTTTCTGATCATGTTCATCACCGGGGCGATGCTGACCGTGTTCCGCGAGACCCAGATGGCAGCTGTGGCGATGCTCCTGACCGCGCTCGGTGCGCTCGGCCTCGGCTACCTCGCACCCACGCACGCGGGACTCGTGATCTTCATAGTCATCTGGTCGGCCGGCGACCACATCATCTTCGCGGTCGAAGGCCCCATCGGGCTCAAGCTCGCCGCCGAAGGAAGGGAGGGGAGGCGTCTCGGACAGTTCGGCGGGGCCCGCAACCTCGGCACTATTCTCGGGGTCGGCACGGTCTTTATCCTCGCCCGTTCGTTCGGTGATCGGTTCTCTCTCTTCTATCTCATCGCCGCCGCTTGCGCCCTCACCGCCGGCGTCCTCTATGGCCGGCTCAGGGTGGGTCAGGGAGACGGCCGGTCGCGGCGGCTGGTGTTCAAAAAGAAATATGGCCTCTTCTACGCCATTTCCGCCCTCTTCGGTATCCGCAAGCAGATCTTCCTGGTATTCGGCGCTTGGGTGCTGGTCGAGATCCACGGAGTACCGGTGAGCACCATGGCTCTCCTCTACTTCATCGCCGCCACCTTGGGAGTCATCATGCGCCCGCTGTTGGGCGAGGTGATCGACTGGCTCGGCGAGCGGACGGTGCTCGCCGCGGACGAGCTCCTGCTCCTGGGAGTTTGCCTGACCTATGCCTTCGCGGGTGATCTCCTGTCCGGAAGGGTGGTGATCTTCGCCCTCTACGCCGCGTATGTCTTGGACATCACGCTCTTTGCTCTCCGGGTTGCTCGCACCACCTATCTCAAGAAGATCGCCGACGATCCCGCCGACATCACGCCGACTATCTCGATGGGCATCACCATCGACCACGCGGTCGCGATGACCCTGCCCATCCTCTCGGGCTACATCTGGGAGGCATACGGCTTCCAGTGGGTCTTCGTCCTCGCCGGCGCCTTCGCGGT